>JACOTM010000101.1 GCA_016178305.1 Flavobacteriia bacterium
AATTAATACATAAATTTGTAAAAATAACGGCTAGATAAAAACGCTCTTTTTTAATATTAAAATGACTGGTCAATTAACTCCGGAATGGGGTGGTCAACATCACTGGAATATGCATGTTAGATGCAGAACTTGCCCCTGATGAATATAGAAAAGTAAAACTTACTTATGATAAAAAGATAAATGATTTGACAAGGAAAAAAGTGAAGGCATCTATCTCATCATCTGAATTATTGGATCAAGTGAATTTTGTCTTTGGAATCCTTCAAAATTTAGGAAGTTACTATAACTCAGCACCATTACCTGCTAAAAAGCATTTGATTGATTCGATATTCAAAGAAAAATTGATTTTTGAAGAAAATCAATATCGAACCCCAATTTACAATGAAGTGATGAATCTAATTCTCAATGGGAATAAGGGATTGGATGGAAATAAAAAAGGGACAAAGAATCCTGATGATCCTTTGTCCCGTAAAGTACCCAGGGCGGGAATCGAACCCGCACTCCGAAGAACTGGATTTTGAATCCAGCGCGTCTACCAATTCCGCCACCTGGGCAAATGGACTATCTAGCCAACTTATTTTAATAAACTTGCCACGACTTGGTAAGTGAGGGCAAAGTTAAGGATTTAATTGAAAATTCAAATTAATTTACTATTTTTTTCATTATTTTTTGTTCATCAATTGTAACTGTCACAAAGTAAACTCCTTTCGTTAATTCTTTTAAATTGTTGAATTCAAAATGATTGAAATTGTTTTGGCTTCCTATTACAATATTCTTTTTAATAATTCTTCCTGTCTGATCACTTAATTCTATAAGATATGTTTTTCCGATTTCCTGTTGAAACTGAATGGTAATGGTGGATGTAAATGGATTCGGGAAAATATTGATGTCTAAATTTTGCTCTTTTATTTCTTTTAAATTAGCCATACTACAACCACTCATTGTTCCTGGTAAATTAATATCTAACCAATCGAGTCGGCGCTGATACCAATCTTTTAGCCTTTGAACTTCTTCAGCGTACGATTGACTTGGAGCTTGAACTTCAGGGGTACCTGTCGAGTTTCCGAGATTATCCCACGTTTGAAAATGCCAATTCTGACTTTCAATTACCAAATTAGCGATAGAATCAATTTTTGAATATATAAATGTATTTGAAAATATTGTTTCTCTTAAATTTTGATAGCGACAACGGATCTCATTTGAAAATAGACTATCTTCTAGTAATCGAATATACCATCCAGTAGCATGCACATCTTGATTTGGAGAATTATAATTAAAGCCTGAACCATTTTCTGTTCCCCAATCTATATCTTTTTGTGACCAATCAAAATCCCAAACGGGACCAGCCTTTAATTTTCCGTATGACCCATCTATATGATCTTTATTTTTATTAAAAAAACGACTTTTTTTGAAACCATCTACATTTCGAGTTAATTCATTTATAAGAAAGTAATCAATAAACGATTTTGTGTCGATATAATTTCTAAAACCAAGCAGACTATCTTTAAAATCAATCCCATAAAGCGAACTTTCGAATGAATTAATAAAGTTTTGAATGTATGTTTTTTGCTCTATTGCAATATTTTCTGGTTTCGGATAATAGTAAACTAAGTGAATATCTAAGCCAGGGAATCCAATAGGACTATAATTTAATTGCCATGAGTTTGAATTATCCCAATAATCATTTTTTATTATGTAACCTCCCGTAACATTTAGACCTGAAATTTCATTTGAATCTAATTTAGCAATATCAACCCTATTTGAATCTCGTTTTATTTTCTCACATAAAAGATAAATTCCTTTATATTCATTATTAAGAACTACATCTACTAATCGACATCGTGTTGCATAATGTCCCATTTGTTCAAAGAAATGATAGGGTAATATATTTCTGCTAAAAGATTTGTCATTATAATTAGCAATTAACAACCAATCATGCTCAGCTGGCATATCTATTAACGAAGAATCAATCGATTGATTATTTGTATCAATTAATTCTATAGCATAAGGTTTTTGAGGTAATGATGCAGAATAATTTCCTCTGATTTCAATTGAAATTTTTCCATTGTATTCATTTTTTGTATCTGAAACATGATTTCTATTCCCAACTCCATTGTAAATAATCCCCATATCGGCAATAATTTTTGGTTCATCATGAATAGATTGACCATTTGTATTAATTAAAACGATAGGTAAATTTGATTCTTTAAAATCAAAATAAGCAGCAGGATTATTTCCAAACGTCAGAGCCCACTCAATTAAACTTCCTTCATCTCCAGTATACCCATCTTTAATTCTTAAGTACCAAGAGCCATTAGGATCTTGCCCGTTATTTACCAAACCATATTGTCCTGAAGGTTTAAATATTCCTGTAAATGGTGCTGAAGCACCGGAAATAGAACTGTTACTGTTCCATAATAAACATGTATTTTGAAAATCATCTCCATCTGAACCTATACCAGAAAATAATACTATTTCACTCCCATCTGGAGCAATAATCGACACTGTTAAATCGGAATCCCAAGTATGGGATATTGTGAGACAAATTTGTTCTAATCCAAAAATTGAAGTATCGATTGAAGTAGGTAATCCGTTTACAATAATTGGATAATCAATTGTTTGATTGTCGTAGATACTCCCTCCTATAGAATCAAATGTTTGTGAGAAAGAAAATAATCCATGCAAACTAAATAAAATAAAGAATATTTTTTTTTTCATAAAGATCGAAAATAAATAAATTAATAGGTAGTAGCGAAATTACCAACACTAATTGTACGAGAGATATTTGAGTTGTCAACCACATCCATTGAAAAAGTACCGTAAATTTGTTTTTTTAGCTTGTCATGAGTAGTGATTGTAATAGAACCTGATGTACAATTATAAATCATATTGTTATCGATTAATTGCGATAAATTAGTGATAACGGGATATGTTCCAGGGTCATTAGAAGTTGAGGTGCAAACTTGTACAGTTGTATTTCCATTTTTTCCAGAGATCATTAAATATCCCATGTTATTTACACCATTGATGGTAGTACTTGAAAAATCAATGGAGTTAATTTTACAGGTGAAAATTTTATTAAATACGGGTTCAGGAGTTGGTGTGGGAGTTGTGTTCGTAGTTTCATTTAATTGAACATCTTTTTTCTTACATGCGAAATTCACACTCATCAAGAATGAAAAAGAAAAAAGGATTAATAAATTTGATTTCATAGAGATAAAGAGAGTATATTGAACTTTTTATTAAGTAAATATAATGAAAAAATTGAAACAATAAAAACATTAATATCGATTGAACTTTGATAATATTGGAATAAAATTGCAGTTTAACCAAAGCTATATCGGTATTATGTCTGAAAAATCTACTGGTAAATTCAAAGTGAATATCGTATAAATGTTGTTTTAATTTGAAGTCTTAACTACATTTTTACTAAAATTGCAGTATGAATTCAAGAATTATCATCAAAAATATCAAAGGCTTGGTGCAAGCTGGTGAAAATTTCCCTTCTTTTTTGAAAGGCAATGAAATGAAATCGTTACCAATTATCGAAAATGCTTATTTAGCAATTGATAATGGTGAAATCATTGATTATGGTTCGATGGAAGATTGGGGGGGAATTCTTGATTGGAGAGACTTAGAAGTGATTGATGCTGAAGGAAAATTTGTGATGCCAGCATTTTGTGATGCACATACGCATACTGTTTTTGCTAAAAGTCGTGAAGAAGAATTTATTGATAAAATTCACGGATTAACTTATGAAGAAATTGCTGCTAAAGGAGGTGGAATTTTAAATTCAGCAGATCGCTTAGCAAATATGTCTGAAGATGAGTTGTTTGAACAGGCAAAGAAGCGCGTTGAATTATTAAAATCTTATGGAACAGGAGCTTTAGAAATAAAATCAGGCTATGGTTTATCGGTGGAGGCAGAAATTAAAATGTTGCGTGTTATCAAACGATTGAAAGAAACTTGTGGAATTGAAATCAAAGCTACTTTTTTAGGGGCACATGCATTTCCAAAAGAATTTAAAGAAAACCATAGAGGGTATATTGATTTGATTATCAATGAAATGTTGCCAAAAATTGCTGAAGAAAAATTAGCAGATTATATTGATGCTTTTTGTGAACGAAATTATTTTTCAGTAGAAGAAATGACGGAGATTTTTGAAGCGGGTGCAAAATATGGATTAGTTCCAAAAGTACATGTGAATCAATTTTCGATCATGGGAGGCATTCGCAAAGCGGTAGAATTGAATGCGCTTTCTGTGGATCATTTAGAGGAAATTGGAGATGACGATATTGAAGCTTTAAAAGCTTCGAAGACAATGCCGACGTTATTACCAAGTTGTTCTCATTTCATCAATATTCCATACGGAAATGCTAGAAGATTAATTGAAAATGATTTACCTGTGGCTTTAGCAAGTGATTTTAATCCAGGAACAACGCCGAGTGGGAATTTACAATTTGTCTTTTCGTTGGCATGTGTTAAAATGCGATTAACCCCAGAAGAAGCTTTAAATGCTTTAACGATTAATGCAGCTTATGCAATGGGAATTTCAGAAACTCACGGAACGATTTCCATAGGTAAGAATACTCCGATCATAATTACAAAAGAAATTCCTTCATTGGCATATATACCTTATGCTTTTGGAGATAATCATATTGAGAGACTTATTTCTTAAAATAGAAATCTTTACCTACTCTTTGAATATGGTCTATTAAGTCGGGATTGGATATTTTTGAAAAAATCGAAAGATCTATTGTGTAAGGCAATAACAAATCATCTAATTCGATTTCAATCTTGTAAAGATCTTCAATAGTGATTGATTTACTGAAAATCGTTAAATCAATATCGGAAGAATTTCTATAATTTCCTTTTGCTCTTGATCCATATAAAATTACTTTTTCTATCTGTGGATAGTTTGAAAAAATGGTATTGATACGATTTATAACATCTTCAGATAATCCATTTTTCATATTTAGTCTTTTTTTTGAATGGATTTCATTTTTGCGTCAAAAGAAATAAAAGCATCGAAATATTCACTAATTATTTTTTGATAAATGTCCTCTGCTGTTTCTTCATTATAGGTATGAGAAGTTTCGTTTCTGCTTTTAATCATTTGCATCCAAACATCTCCATTTTCTATTAAATTTATTTTAAATGCATTCCTTGTTGCATCCCTAGAACCTCTGATTTCAGAATTACCTTGATATTCCGCAAAATCTTTCATAACATTCCATGCTAATTCATGGGTATATTCAAAACGTTGAATCAATCCTTCTTTCAAAATATCAAGAAAAGTAGTTGAAGAATCTAAATCTTGCTTCATTAATTCAATTGCATCAGTCAGTTTTGCTAATGCTTTTTGAAAATTTGAAAATCTTTGTTCCCATCGAATATCCTCTTCCATTTTATAAATTTAATAAAATCAAAGATAATGTATTTAAAATATTAATTGAAAACAAATAATGGATATAAGGTTAATAATGGATTCTTTTATCGAAAAAATTATCTAATTTATAACTTCTAAAAGTCTAATGTCTATGAGACTTGTAACATTTAATCTTGCGTATAACATGATTTGTCTAAAACTCAAAAAAAAACATTCATTTTACCTTAATATAACCATATTATTACATAACTTTACCCTCCATATAGTGTGCACAAAAAGATATGGATAAAGTAACATACGTAGGAAATGCAGATGTGTCGGCGATAGATCATTTGTACAAATCATATCAACAAGATCCCGAAAGCGTGGATATTGGTTGGAAAAAATTCTTCGAAGGCTTTGATTTTGCTCGAACAAATTACGAAGACGGCGGTGAAATTCCAGAAAATTTTCAAAAAGAATTTAAGGTTTTAAATTTAATCAATGGCTATAGAACAAGGGGACATTTGTTTACAAAGACAAATCCCGTTCGAGAAAGAAGGCAATATTCTCCAAATTTAGGAATTGAAAACTTTGGTCTAGAAACAACTGATTTGACTTCGGTTTTTCAAGCAGGTGCGGAAGTAGGGATTGGAGCGGCAACGTTACAAGAAATTATTAATCATTTAGAAGAAACTTATTGCCAATCAATTGGTATTGAATACGCTTATATGCGTGAGCCTCATAAGTTAGATTGGTTTAAAAATAAAATTGAGCTAAAAAATCGTCCAAAATATGATGCAAATCGTAAATTGGAAATCTATAAAAAATTAAATCAAGCAACAAATTTCGAGTCGTATTTAGGTAAAAAATTTGTAGGTCAAAAACGTTTTTCTATTGAAGGAGGAGAAGCATTAATACCAGCATTAGACACATTGGTAAATAAAGGCTCTGATTTAGGAGTCGAATATTTTGTTATGGGAATGGCGCATCGTGGCCGTTTGAATACGTTAACAAATATTTTCCAAAAACGACCGAAAGATATTTTTTCAGAATTCGAAGGTAAAGAATTTGATGCTGATCACGTGTTTGATGGTGATGTAAAATATCACCAAGGATATACTTCTCAAGTTACTTTAGCAAATGGAAAAACGGTTGGTTTAACATTAGCACCAAATCCTTCGCACTTAGAAGCTGTAGATCCAGTTGTTCAAGGTATTGCTAGAGCAAAAATTGACCATGTGTTAAAAGATGAAAATAAAGTTTGTCCCGTTATGATTCATGGTGATGCTGCTGTAGCTGGACAAGGAATTGTGTATGAAGTCATTCAAATGGCACAATTGGACAGTTTTAGAGCTGGTGGTACAATTCATATTGTGGTAAATAATCAAGTTGGTTTTACAACAAATTATTTAGACGGGCGCTCTTCAACTTACTGTACAGACGTAGCAAAAACAACGTTATGTCCTGTTTTTCATGTGAATGGAGATGATGTTGAAGCCGTAACACAAGCGATTGAGATTGCAATGGAATACCGTCAACATTTTAATAAAGATATATTTATTGATTTGTTGTGTTACCGTAAATATGGACATAATGAAGGTGATGAACCGAAATTTACACAACCAAGTTTATATAATTTAATCGCCAAACATCCAAACCCTAAGGATCTTTATTTCAATCAGTTGTTGGCTGAAGGCGTTGTTTCTAAAGAAATTGCAACTAAATTAGAAGAAGAATACAATGCGCATTTAGATGCTGAATATGAAATTTCACGTCAAAATGAAAAAGCGATTGTTTACGATTTCTTGAGTTCAACTTGGGAAGGATTTAGATACGGTTCAGCAGTTGATTTTGAAAAATCGCCTGAAACAGGAGTGAATAAAGCTAAATTGTTAGAATTAGGAACAAAATTAGCGACTCTTCCAGAAGGGAAAAAATACTTCCGTAAGATTTCAAAAATATTTGAAGATCGATTGAATGCGATCAAAGAAGATAAATTAGATTGGGGTTCTGCTGAAATGTTAGCTTATGCTACATTATTAGAAGAAGGTAGACCGGTTCGTTTATCGGGACAAGATGTTGAACGTGGAACTTTCTCTCACCGTCATGCTGTTGTTAAAACAGAAGACACAGAAGAAGAGGTGATTACGTTAAACTTATTGAAAGAAGGTCAAGCGAAATTTTCTGTTTACAATTCATTATTATCAGAATATGGAGTTTTAGGTTTTGAATATGGTTATTCATTAGCAACTCCAAAAGGATTAACAATTTGGGAAGCACAATTTGGAGATTTCTTCAACGGTGCTCAAACAATGGTGGATCAATTTATTACGGCAGGTGAAGACAAATGGTCAACTCAAAGTGGTTTGGTTATGTTATTACCTCACGGTTATGAAGGACAAGGAGCTGAACATTCAAGTGCACGAATGGAACGTTTCTTAATCCAATGTGCGGATGAAAATATTCAAGTTGTAAATACTTCAACTCCAGCGAATCATTTCCACTTATTGAGAAGACAATTGGTTAGAGATTTCAGAAAACCATTGGTTGTTTTCTCTCCAAAAATGCTATTGAGACATCCAGATGCAGTTTCAAGTTTAGATGAAATGGCTACAGGTTCTTTCCAAGAAGTAATTGACGATGTTGCAGCGAAAGTGGAAAATATCGATACAGTAGTTTTCTGTACAGGAAAATTCTACTACGAAATGAAAATTAAAGCTGCTGAATTAGGCGTTGAGAATATGGCTTTTGTTCGAGTTGAACAATTATACCCAATTCCTCAAACTCAAATTGAAGCAGTTATAGCGAAATATAAAAATGCTACAAACATTATCTGGGCGCAAGAAGAACCAGCTAACATGGGAGCATGGACACATATTGCAATGAACTTAAGACACATTCCATTTGTTGGAATTACGCGTAATGCAGCAGCAGCAGCAGCAGAAGGTTCATCACAATTACATAAAAAACGTCTGAAACAATTATTTGATAATTTATTCAAATACGCTTCAGTAAAAGCATGACTTCGATACGATTTTTAGAAACATTTAGTTTCTAAAAATCTACTCAGTCTGCTTTTATATTTACCCCTTTGGAGGGGAATTAAGGGGGAGGGAAATTGAAAGTCTTTCGACTTTAAAAAAGATTAAAAACTTAAAAAATAAATACTATGTCAGTATTAGAAATGAAAGTTCCAAGTCCAGGTGAGTCTATTTCAGAAGTAGAAATTGCTCAATGGTTAGTGTCAGATGGTGATTATGTAGAAAAAGACCAAGCAATTGCTGAGGTTGATTCTGATAAAGCAACATTAGAGTTACCAGCAGAAGAAAGTGGTATTATCACATTGAAAGCTTCTGAAGGAGATGCTGTAAAAGTAGGAGCAGTAGTTTGCTTGATTGATACTTCAGCTGAACGTCCAGCAGGAAGTACTCCTGTAGCACCAAAAGTAGAAGAAAAAATAGCGCCTGTTGTTGAAAAAGCTCCAGTAGTTGCAACAGCACCAAGTCCAAATCCAGTTAATGAAAAAGCAAATTATGCTTCAGGAACACCTTCTGTAGCTGCTGCAAAAATCATGGCTGAAAATGGAGTTCCTGTAAACAAAGTGCAAGCTTCGGGAAGAGATGGAAGAATCACAAAACAAGACGTTTTAGCAGCGTTGAGTGGAGGTTTTTCAGCAGATGCTGTCCAAGGTTGGGGCGGTACACGGGAACAAAGTCGTGAAAAAATGTCCATGATGCGTCGTAAGATTGCTGAGCGTTTGGTTTCAGTGAAAAACGATACCGCTATGTTGACTACTTTCAACGAAGTAGATATGAAACCAATCATGGATTTAAGATCAAAATACAAAGATGCTTTCGCGAAACACCATGATGTGAATTTAGGATTTATGTCTTTCTTTACGAAAGCAGTAACAGAAGCATTAAATATTTTCCCTGCAGTTAACGGTATGATTGACGGAAACGAAATCGTTTACCATAACTATGCAGACATAGGGGTAGCAGTTTCTTCTCCAAAAGGATTAATGGTACCAGTTGTTCGTAATGCAGAACAAATGTCTTTAGCTGAAATCGAAAAAGAAATCAAACGTTTAGCGATTAAAGCAAGAGATGGAAAAATTACTCCAGATGAAATGACAGGTGGAACATTTACAATCACTAATGGTGGTGTATTTGGTTCAATGTTGTCAACTCCAATTATTAATCCTCCACAATCTGCAATTTTAGGAATGCACAACATCGTTGAGCGTCCTGTTGCAATCAATGGAAAAGTGGAGATTCGGCCAATTATGTATTTAGCATTATCTTATGATCACAGAATCATTGATGGTAAAGAATCTGTTGGATTCTTGGTGAAAGTAAAAGAAATGTTAGAAAATCCAGAAAGAATGTTGTTTGGAGCGAAAGATCCCCACGCAGTTTTATTAGGATTGTAAGAAATAACACATATATTTTGATAAGGCTGTTCAGTAATGAGCAGCCTTATTTTTTGAATAAAATATACAACTAACTTATAAAAAATTAAGTTTTCCCTTATCAGTCTGTACCAATAACAAATGATAAAAGATTAAAAGCGAGGATAATTTTATCACCTAAATTTGAGATAATATTATAACAACAATAATTGTTTTTCATGAAAAAGTAAAAATATAATCATTTTTCATAAACAATAATAATTATTTCCTTATATTTGAGTAAGTATTTTTTATAAATATGTATGATATATAATCATTTTTTAAAAGCTATAACTGTTTTTCAAGGAAGAAGTCTACCTGAAGAAGGTGTAATTACTGGTTATTCAGCAATAATTCAAATACATAATTTAGATGTTCCTTATCCAACACGGATTTCAATTATTAGTTCGAAAAATAGAAGATATAATACACCTATTTGGTCAGTTTATACACCAAGATATCAACCATATGATTCATTATATTCATATTTGGTGTTTGCATTGAAAAATGAAGGAATTAATTTAATATGTTTAAAAAAATTATTTGAGAAACTTAAAAGTGAGACGATTTTAGATATAATTCAAATCGAACCATTAGGTCAGTATAGTAGAAAAATTTGGTTTTTATATGAATGGTTAATGCAAATTAAATTACCTATATCTGATTTGAAAATAGGAAATTATGTATCGGCTATTGACACCAAAACTCAATACGCTCTTGAGAGAGGTGTCAAATCTTCACGGCATCGTATCATTAATAATTTGCCAGGAACAGTAGATTTTTGTCCATTGATTTTTAAGTCTGAAAAAATCGAAAAACTCATTGACACAAATTATTCACAACAAAACAGTACTAATCTAAAACCTTTTCATAAAGATTTATTACACAGAGCTGCCGCGTTTTTATTATTACAAGATTCAAAAGCGTCATTTACAATTGAAGGGGAAAATCCAACAAACAATCGCGCAATGCGTTGGGGAAAAGCAATCGGAAAAGCTGGAACAAAAGATCTTACGATTGATGAATTGGTACGTTTACAACAAATAGTCATTGAAAATACCCGATTTGTTACAATGGGCTTAAGAAAAGAAGGAGGGTTTGTTGGGGAGCATGATCGAATGAAAGGCGAACCTTTACCAGCGCATATTTCTGCTAAACCGCAAGACATTCAAAAATTAATAAAGGGTTTACTGGAAACTTACAATATATTAGAAACAGATCATTTTCATCCCGTATTAACTGCTGCTTCAATTGCTTTTGGATTTGTTTTTATTCATCCGTTTGCTGATGGAAATGGACGAATTCATCGTTATATTATCCATCATATATTGGATAAAATGAAATTTACTCAGCAAGGAATTATTTTCCCAATTTCTGCTTCAATATTGAATCATATTACAGATTATAGAAAGGTCTTAGAAGCTTATTCACATTCAATTTTAGATTTCATTGAATGGAAAAAAACAAATTCTAACAATGTTGAAGTTACGAATGAAACAATTGATTATTACCGATATTACGATGCAACCAAACAAGTCGAATTTTTATTTGATTGCGTAAAAGATACTATTGAAAATATCATTCCAAGTGAAATAAAATACATTCAGCAATTTGATGAAATGAAACGATATTTGGAAAATGTTTTTGAAATGCCCGATAATATTGTCGCTTTATTAATTCGATTTTTAGAACAAAATAATGGGAATCTATCCAAACGTGCTAAAGAAAAAGAATTTAATCAGCTAAATGATAAAGAAATTCAAGAGATAGAAAAGAATTACAAAAGTATATTTCTGGAAATAAACTAATTCGATACTTTTTGTAATGTTAGAACGAAATTCAAATACCAACTTTTTTCGAAAATTCGAAAGCGATATTTCATCTATTTCCCAACCAAAAAAATTCACTTTTCCTTTTTATTATTCACCAAATGATTTAAGTACTCAAGCTGCGAAAGAACTTCAAACTTATTTATCAGAACAAAATGAATGGAACAAAGAATTCTGGTCAGAAAATGGAGGGAAAATGTTTGGAGTTTTAGTCGTCGAAAATGATCAAAAAGAAATTGGCTACTTATCCGCTTTTTCTGGTAGATTATTTGGAAAGAATTTTATTTCCTTTTTCGTTCCTCCCATCTATGATATTTTAGACGAGAATTGTTTCTATCATAAAGGAGAAGATGAATTAAATCAATTGACAGAACAAATTATAGAATTAGAAAATTCAGAAGAACTAATAAATCTAAAAACTTTTTATCAAAATGAATTGAAACGATCAGAACAAGAAATATCAAATTTTAAAATAGAATTAAAAGCTTCTAAAAAAAGAAGAGATGAATTGAGATCCTCCGGTACTTTTGATGAAGAAAAATTGATCAAAGAAAGTCAGCGAGAAAGATATCAATTGAAAGAATTGTCGAATCAATGGAAAAAGAAACTTACCGATTTAAAAGTTCAAATGGATAAACACCTTGAACAAATTTCTCAGTTAAAAAATCAAAGAAAAATTCTTTCAGCGCAATTACAAGAACAATTGTTTCAAGAATATATAATTCTGAATTCAAAAAAAGATTCTAAAGATTTAATAGAACTATTTTCAAATAAAACAGACGGGATTCCACCTTCAGGAGCAGGTGATTGTGCAGCACCTAAATTGTTGCAATTTGCTTTTCAAAATGATTTGAAACCTATTTCAATGGCGGAATTTTGGTGGGGAGCTTCGCCTAAATCAGAAGTTAGATTGCATGAAAATTTTTATGCAGCCTGTAAAAGTAAATGTGAACCAATTCTAAATTTTATGTTGGAAGGTATCGAAATGGAAGAAAATCCATTGTTTAATCCTGAAAATGAAATAACTGAATTAGAAATTATCCATGAAGATGATTTTTTACTTGTAGTGAATAAACCTGCAAATTTTCTTTCTGTACCAGGGAAGTCCAATTTGAAATCCATTTATGATTTAGCAAAAGAAAAATATCCAAATGCGGAAGGCCCTTTAATTGTTCATCGTTTAGATATGGCAACTTCTGGTTTATTATTAATTGCAAAATCATTAGCCATCTATCAAGATTTACAAGCGCAATTTATCAATCGAACCATTCAAAAAAGATACATCGCATTACTTGATGGAATAGTGGAGCAAGACGAAGGGATTATTGATCTGCCATTACGTGCAGACATCACAGACAGACCCCGTCAATTGGTGTGCTATGAGCATGGAAAAGCAGCAAAGACAAAGTATAAAGTATTAGATCGAAAAGACGGAAAAACACTTATTTATTTTTACCCAATTACTGGTCGAACACATCAATTGAGGATACATGCAGCACATCTCTTGGGTTTAAATGCTCCAATTGTTGGGGATGAGTTATATGGAAAAAAATCATCCAGATTACATTTACATGCTGAAATGTTGGAATTTCAGCATTCAATTTCTAAAATAAAAATAGGAGTAGAATCGAATATTCAATTTTGATTATTGAATATAAATAACCGATTTGTTCATACCCCCAAAGATTCCTAAACCATTTTTGATATTTGTGAAGACCTTAACCGGTTCACCAAAAAAATTATCATTATTCATAGCAGCTTTCCAAGTTGAAACCACGTAATTGTAAGTTTCTTCAGTTAAATGATACAATTCCAAACGATATGATTTTTCAATATTATATGAGCCATTAACTGTGTCAAAATATTTTATAGGGTAAAACGAGAAATTCATTGTTTTAGTGGTGCCATCAAATCCATGATCATCAAATGTTAAAATACTACCGCCATCATAATTAAGATTTGTATTTTCTGTAACCGATAAATAAACAGCATCTTGTGAATTCGTTACAGTATCGATAGAGAATAATTTAAGAGCATAATAATTTTTTCCACTAGGGTCGTTGAGCACAATTTTCAATGTTTTTTTGTAGCTGTTATTTTCTTGGAAAGTTAAAGTATCCCAGCTGTTTATTGGAATTGAGATTGGAATTTTTGTAGATGATGTACATGTCTTGAAATTTGAATAATCAACAGAAATATTGTATTGATGTCCTACTTTTGCAGTTGTATTAAAGAGATAATACCCGGAACTAGAAATTTGGTTAGAGGTAAAGACTTCTCCTGTCATTTGATCTACGATTGATAAATTTGCATCTGAAGTAATTTCACTTGGCCCTGTGTTTTGTTCACCAATTGCTGGTTTACTTTTCGATAAAGAAATTTGAATTATTGAATCTGCTTCTATTAATCCATTGACAACAATAAAAGCACCTTCAGGATCTCCTTTATATTTTATTTCTTTTTTACAGGAGAATTGGAATGAACCAAGAATAATAATTACGGCTATAAATTTATTCATTTTGTAATTGTTTTGTTCGTTTTAATTCGCTCAAAATTGAATTTGAATTTCCAGCTAATTGAAGGAATAATTGGGAAAATACTGATTTGTTTTAAAACAATTTTACTGCCTTTTTGTTCTGTAAAGAGGTAAAAAGCATTTTGCCGGTTATAAACATTATACACAGAAAGCGAAAGAACTGTTTCTCCCCATTTTTTTTGACGTGTTCTGTTAAATCCGATGTCCATTCGATGATAAGCCGGCATTCGATAATTATTGATAGAAGAGAAATAGCTAATTTGGGAATTATAAAAATTACTCATTAATGTATTGGGAGCTAAATTATATGTTTGGGTTGCTAAAGATACCGCATTTCCAGTGCCATAAACAAAAACTGCACCCACATCCCAGGTATCATTAATTTTGTATGTCGCGACAATGCTAATATCATTTCTACGATCATATCTATAGGGGAAAATTTTTCCAAAATTAATATTATCAAATTGACGCATAGACCAACTTAAAGTATAACCAATCCATCCAGTTAATCGACCTTTTCTTTTTTCAATCATAAACTCACCACCATAAGCCCAACCTTGTCCTACTTCAATTTTATTTTGCCAATCCATGTCTTCACTAAAAAAACTAGAGCCTTCTTTGTATTGAATTAAATGATTCATTTTTTTATAATATCCTTCAACTGTTAAATTATAAATTCGTTTGAATTCATAATTATAACCTAAACTAACTTGGTTTGCAGTAATTGGAGCAACTCTTTCTGTTGCAGGAACCCATAAATCTGTTGGTAAGCCAATACCAGTATTTGATAATAGATGTAAAAACTGTGCCGTTCTTGAATAACCAAATTTTAAGCTTGAATTTTCAGTTAAAATATAATTCGTAGAAATTCGAGGCTGTAATTGGTGGTATTGTTTTGTACCAACAAAAAAGCTACTATGATGCAATCCATAATTCGCTTTTAATCGATTGGTTATTTTATGTTCATCTTCAAAATATATCGAAACTTCATGGGCATACGTATATCGAGAGCCTGTTGTTTGTGTTGTTTTGTCTGAATTATTTGTCATTGACATAGTATTGACACCAGGTTTGAACGTATGGTAAATATCTCCAACACCAAATTTTATAATATGATTTGGGTTAGGTAAAAATGTAAAATCAGTTTTCCCTGTCCAATCATTAATTCCTGAAAAATATAAAAAAGAAAATTTGTTATAATTACTTTCTCCATTTTGAATATTGGTGAATTCATCTTCAACAAATAATTTAAATAAATAACTGGAATATGTAAATGTTGTATTCGTAAATAATTTAGGAGAAATTCGATAATTCCATCTCAATGCACCAATTGCATTTCCCCAATTAATACCGCTTGTCATTTTATCCGTGAAAGAATTTGTCATGCTACCGTCACTATTCTCCATCGTTGAACTAGCTTTATCTTGACCGAAATACCCACTCAAATAAAGATGATGTTTGTTGTTTAATTTGTAATTCAATTTGGCATTTAAATCATAGAAATAATAACCTGCTTTTTGTTCTTTTGGAAGAAATGGTTTAACAAGAGCATCTATATACGTTCTTCTCCCACTGATAATAAAAGCCCCTTTATTCTTTTTTAATGGTCCTTCGATCAATAACCTGGATGCGATGACACCTATTGAACCTTCTAAATTAAATTTCTGGTTATTTCCTTCTTTCATACGCATGTCCAGTACAGAGGAAACACGTCCACCATATCTTGACGGAAAGCCACCTTTCGTTAATGTAATTTGAGAAAGAGCATCACTGTTAAAAACAGAGAAGAAACCAAATAAATGAGATGCGTTGTAAACAGGAACACCATCTAATAATATTAAATTTTGATCAGGACCTCCACCTCGCACATATATACCGCTTGATCCCTCACCCCCAGATTTAACACCGGGCATCAGTTGGAGAATTTTTAATACGTCTTTTTCACCCATTAACACGGGTAGTTTATCGACTTTTTCAAGAGCTAATTCCATCGTCCCTATATTGGTGCTTTCAACACTCCTTTTTGAATCTGATGCTTTAATAACAACTTCGTCTAGACTCGTAATTTCTTTCAAACTAATATTATACTCATTTTGAGTTATTGAAGCTTCTAAAATAAAGGGCTCGAATCCATAATAACTGACTTTTAGTATTGTTAATTCATTGGGTACTGTTAAACTGAAAAAACCATATTCATTGGTTACAGTACCCACTTTATGAATGGTATCATATAATGTTGCTCCAATTAATTTTTCCCCATTTTTAGAACTAGAAATATAGCCATTAATTGTCCGATTTTGTTGAGAGAAAACGATGTTTAGTGATGAAATAATGAAAAGCGTTATAAAAATCCGCATAAAGTAATAAATGTTTAGTTCCGACAAAAGAACGAATTATTATTTAGTTTATTGTTTAAAAAAAGAATAACTTTTGTTAAAATAATATGTGAATATTAGAAACTCCTAGAATTATTTGATGAACAGATATTATTGTATTCTTCGTTCAAAAGGGTAAGTTTTTCAGTAACAATAGACTCTTTTTTGCTTTACTGAAAATCCATATTCTTAAAACTTTTGAGTAGAAAAAACTTAAGTTCTGCGTCTGATTAAAATTTTACACTTAGATTTTAATTAAATTTGGAAGTACATACGTAGTTTAGGTAGATTCTAAATTTCAAATAAACAATTATCTTTATCCCTATGGAAGCATATACCAACGAACTAATAAAAGAATCGTCACCCTATTTATTACAACATGCACATAATCCTGTAAATTGGGTAGCATGGTCTGATGAAGCTTTTGAGAAAGCGAAATTGGAAAATAAATTAGTATTAGTTAGTATTGGCTATTCTGCTTGCCATTGGTGTCACGTTATGGAACATGAATCTTTTGAAGACGAAGAGGTTGCGGCATTGATGAATAAGTTTTTTGTGTGTATTAAAGTGGATCGCGAAGAACGTCCGGATGTTGACCAAGTGTATATGTCAGCTGTTCAATTGATGACCCAACAAGGTGGTTGGCCGTTAAATTGTTTTACATTAGCAGACGGAAAGCCTATTTATGGGGGGACTTATTTTCAAAAAGAAAATTGGATGCATGTCTTGAAATCTTTGGAATATACTTTTAAAAATAAACCCAAAGAAGTCGAACTATATGCCAACAATTTACAAGAAGGAGTTCAAAATAGTGAATTGATTCATGAACCAATAAAAGAAACAATTTTCACAAATCAAAAGTTAGAAGAATTAGTATTGAGATGGTCTAAAAGTTTTGACATTTACGAAGGAGGAAGTAGCCGTGCCCCCAAATTTCCATTACCATCTAATTATCAATTTTTATTGCAGTATGCTCATTTGAGAAGCGATGAAAACATCCTTAAACATGTTGAATTAACGTTGGACAAAATGGCTTACGGGGGAATTTATGACCAGGTAGCTGGAGGGTTTGCCCGATATTCAGTTGACATGCTTTGGAAAGTACCGCACTTCGAAAAAATGTTATATGACAATGGCCAACTTTTAAGTCTATATGCTGAAGGGTATAAAAAATTTAAAAAACCATTATATAAACGAATAATATATCAGACAAAAAATTGGTTAGAAAAAGAAATGACCTCTCATGAAGGAGCTTTTTTTAGCGCGTTAGATGCCGATAGCGAAGGCGTTGAAGGAAAATTTTACACTTGGACAAGTGAAGAATTAGAAGTGTTATTTGGAAATGATTTTGAATTTGTAAAGGATATTTACAATATCAATCAACTCGGTTTTTGGGAAGAAGAGCATGTTTATATTTTAATGAGAAACGTTAGTGATAAAGTAATATGTAAAAAATATCATTTATCAACGGAAGAATTTGAATTAAAAATAGAAGCAATTAATCAAAAATTTTTAGATGAGAGAAATCATCGAATTCGACCTGGTACAGATGATAAATGTTTGACTTCTTGGAATGCAATAACAATCAAAGGTTTGTGTGATTCTTATTGTGCTTTTGGAGATAAAGACTTTTTAGTTTTGGCTCATAAAAATTTAAAATGGCTCGTTGAAAATCAATTAAAATCAGATGGAAGTTTATTTCGAAACTTTAAAAATGGAAAAGCAACAATTGAAGGATTCCTTGAGGATTATTGCCATGTTATCGATGCCTTAATTGCATATTATCAAGCTACTTTTGAAGTAGAATGGATTGAATTGGCAAATAAACTCATGAAATTTACACGTGTCAATTTTCAAGATTCTAAGAGTAAAATGTTTTATTTTACTCCTTCAGACACGAAATTAATTGCACGAAAAATGGAATTAAATGATAATGTCCTTCCAGCAAGTAATAGTGTCATGGCTCGAAATTTATATAAATTAGGAAGGATTTATTGTCACCAAAGTTATATCGATGAATCAAAACAAATGCTAACGAATATTTATGATGGCATGGAAATGTATGGTTCGGGTTATTCCAATTGGGCTATTCTATTACAACAAATGATCGAAAATCAAGTTGAAATTTGTTTTGTAGGAAAAAATGCAATTAAAGAAGCCTTAAATTTCCAGAAAGAATATCACCCCATCCCATTAATTTTAGGAGGATTAGAAAATCAACTTCCCTTACTAAAAAATAAAAAAGAAGGTATCCAAACCTTAATTTATATCTGTAAAGATAAGGTATGTCAATTGCCTTTAACGGAAATTTGAGACCCAAAAAAGACACTTTGAGAGAATAATTGTATAGATTAACGTTTTTTTATTTTGATTTTACTATCTTGAAAAATAAATGAGTAAAATTAAATTCCATATTCTTTTTTGGGTCTTTATTTGGCTATATGTTTTCGATTATTTTATTGATTTATATTCGTTTGGTAAAAGCGTTTCTTATACTTTTTTTGAAGTTTCAATTTACATTTCTGAATTTTATATCAACCTCCTTTTACTTTTACCTTTATTATTAGAAAAAAAAAGGAAAGGACTTTACTTTCTAATTTTGAGCATCGTATTAACGGTTTTTTGTTCATCCTTTTTTATAACAGGGATGAATAGATATTTACTTGATACAAATACGTTAAGAGCTGTTTCATCCTTTCTCTTGAACCATCTACTTTTTATTTTAATGTCTTATTTTGTTTGGTATTTTAAAAAATATGAAGAAGAAAAAAGAAATAGATTACAATTAGAAAATGAAAAATTGCAGGCTGAAATGTTATTATTAAAAACGCAAATTAGCCCTCATTTTTTATTCAATGCATTGAACAATATTTATTCTTTGACACTTTTGAAAAGTGATGATGCTCCAAAAATGCTTGCTACTTTATCAGATATTTTACGTTATTTTTTATATGAAGGCAGTAAAAGAAGTGTTTTTCTAGATGCTGAAATTGAAATCATTTCAAAATATATTCAAATCCAAAAATACAGGAGAATTCCTGGAATGAATAATATAGAATTCAAAATTGAAGGAATTTCAAGTAATTTGAAAGTGCCAACACTTATTTATCTGACATTAATTGAAAATGCATTTAAACATGGTGATGTAATTGAAAATGAGAAAGGATTTGTATCAATAAAATTTGAAATCACTCCCATCGAAATTCTTTTTACAATTGAAAATTCATTTGTTCCCCACAGTTCAAATGAAGGAATCGGTTTGACAAATGTAAAATCACAATTAGACATATTATTTAAAGAAAATTACAGATTCGATATTTCAAAAACAGCAACAAATTTTAAGATTATTTTGACTTTAAAAATCAATCAAAATGAAAAAATATAATTGTTTAATTGTTGATGACGAGGCTTTAGCAAGAGAATTAATTCAAATGCATTTGAAAAACACATGTAATATAGGTGAGATTATTACCTGTTCATCAGCTTTTGAAGCCGCAGCAATTTTGAAATCAGCAAAATTTGATCTTCTTTTTTTAGATATACAAATGCCTAAATTTTCGGGAATTGATTTTTTAAAAACGTTAGCCAATCCTCCCAAAGTGATTTTTACAACTGCTTATTCTGAATACGCTTTGGAAGGTTATGAATTACATGTAGTTGATTACTTACTGAAACCGATTACTTATGAACGTTTTGCTAAAGCGATTCAAAAAGTTTTTGAAATTTTGGACATGGAAGCACAAGTCAAAGAACCTGGTACCATAGAATCTAAAGATGATTCAATTCTCATCAAATCTAGTCATCAATTAATTAAAATCAAGATAGAAGATATATTATATATTGAAGGACTTCATAAATATGTGAAAATTGTAACGCAAGAAAAAAGTTATTGTACCTTAATTGGCTTAACATCAATTGAACTTGAAATGCCATCGAAATCATTTTATCGCTGCCATCGTTCTTTTATTGTTAATTTAAATAAAATAGGATTAATCGAAGGGAATCAAGCAATAATTCAAAAATTTTCAGTTCCAATCAGTAAAAAAAACAAAGAAGAATTAATTCTTAAATTGGGGAAAAAAATAGGTTAAAATTCTAAAAATTTGATTTCTATACCCAAAAATGGTTATTTGAGAGAATTCATTTGAAATACAGCTTAATCCCACGTAAGTTTGATGAATTAATATCTTAAACTTCTTATTATGAAATTAATTAATATCGCTTTTTTACTTGGATTATTATTGCTCAATGAACAATTAATAGCCCAAAATTATTCAATGCCCGCAGAAGATTTAGAACACGAAGGAACTTGGTTACAATGGCCGCATCAATATGAATACGGGATGGCTTATAGAAATAGTTTGGACGCCACTTGGATCGCAATGACGAGTGCTTTACAGTCAAATGAGCAGGTTCATATTATTGCTTATAACACGACTGAAAAAAATAGAATTATCGGTTTGTTAAACGCTGCAAATGTTCCTTTGACCAATGTAGATTTTATTATTGAACCTACAAATGACGTGTGGGTAAGAGATAATGGGCCATTATATGTTCGAGATGCTACGGGAAATTTATTAATAGAAGATTGGGGATTTAATGGTTGGGGAGGAGACTACAATTATAATTTTTGTAATCCAATTCCAACAGAATTAGCTAATTTGAATGGAACAACTGTTCTTGATTTAAATAATGTAATGACAGTAGAAGGCGGTGCTTATGAAATGGATGGTAATGGGGTGTTTTTAGCTACCAAAAGTGCTATATTAAGTCAGACGAATCCAACAACACAAATTCATTCGATTCGAAATTTAGGAATGTCCGAAGCACAAGCAAATGCAATTATAACACAATATTTAGGCGCGACCAAATTCTATTGGTTAGAAGGAGCTTTCTCAACAGATGATATTACCGATTTTCATATTGATGGTTTTGTAAAGTTTGTACCAGGAAATAAATTGGTAACGATGAGTGATGCGGATTTACTTTATTGGGGAGTTATTCAATCAGATATTGCTATTTTGAACTCAATGACCAATGCGAATAATGTCCCTTATACTAAAATTATAATACCTTTAACTCAAAACGATGTAGTAACAACAAACGGAACAAATTTGGGATATAAAGGAAGTTATGCAAATTATTATGTAGCAAATAATCGTGTTTTAGTGCCAAATTACAATGATCCAAATGATGCTGTAGCAAATAATATAATCGCAGGCTTGTATCCTGGGAGAACAGTTGTTGGAATTGATGTTCGTAATTTATATCAAAATGGTGGGATGGTTCATTGTGTGACGCAACAACAACCTAAGCAGATGGCATCATCAGGCTTGTTAAAAATGGGTAATACGAACAAAAAGACTACCGTTTATCCAAATCCAACAAACAGATATTCAAATTTAATGATTCATTCTGAAAAATCTACAGTTTGTTCTTTAGAGTTGTATAATACGCTGGGAGAGCTAATTTATTCGGTTGAAAAATGTCAACTTATTGCAGGTGAAAATAAGTTGACATTAGATCTTGAAAAAATTGAAAATGGCATTTATTTTTGTAAAATATTTATTGAAAATAACCAGTTTGAAACAGTCGTTATTAATCTTCAGAAATAAAAAAAAGCCTTCTAAGATTTCCTTGGAAGGCTTTTTTTTATCTAGGAATTTCAAAATTTGCAAATTCAGTTTCTATCTTAGATCCTGTGTATTCAGGAGTCCATCCTTTTGTATCGCTAAAAATCCGAATTGCTTTTACAAATGGATTTGTTTCGCCAGCATCAAACCAGTGTTTTGTGCCAGTTGGAACTGAAATTAAATCCCCTTTTTCACATAATAAATTGAAAATAGGTTCTTCATTCTCTAAATTAAACCAAAAAATCCCTTTTCCATCCACGAAGAAACGAATTTCATCTTCTGAATGCGTGTGTTCTGCTAAAAATTTAGCCCGAATAGCATCGTAATTTTCAGTTAACTGATTGATTGAAATAACATCAGCATCCAAATAGCCGCCTGATTTCATAAATGGTTGTAAATCTTTTTGATAAGCATTTAAAATTTCTTCTTGAGTAGCAGAATCCTTAAAAATAATATCACATTTCCATTGATCAAAATAGATACCTCTCTCATTGAAAAAAGACTTAATTTCTGCTGGATTTGTTATTTGAATTTTTGTTTGAGGAATAGATAAAACTGCCATAATACCGATCTTAATATTTGAAAACAAAGATAATTAATTCGTGGGTTATTTTTCTAAATTTCCGAAATCTAAAATTTTCAATGGTATTTCTTGATTCATTTTTCCTTAAAAAGTAATACCTTTACGCCTACATATTAGAGAATTCTAAAATATCTATTAGATAAAAATGAAAAAAGAAGTTGAAAAAATAGTTGATGCGATGGCGAAGCGCTTTGTTTCTCATCCTTGGCATGGAATTGAAATTGGCGAAAAAAGTCCAGCAATCTTAAATGCGTATATTGAAATTATTCCTGCAGATACCATTAAATACGAAATTGACAAACCATCAGGACATATTATGGTTGACAGACCTCAAAAATTATCTAACAATATGCCTTGTTTATATGGATTTGTTCCTAAAACTTTATGTGACAAAAAAGTAGCAGAATTTTGCAATGAAAAAACTGGAAGAACAGACATTGAAGGAGATAATGATCCATTGGATATTTGTGTATTGAGTGAAAGAGGATTTTTACACGGAAATATTTTGTGCGAAGCAAAAGTAATCGGAGGTTTGAGAATGATTGATGGAGGAGAGGCAGATGATAAAATTATAGCCGTTTTAAAAGGAGATCAAGCTTATGGAGAAATCAATGACATTGCTGAAATGCCTAAAATGGTAATCGATAGAGTAAGACATTTCTTTTTAACTTATAAAGATTTAGATGGTGGAGCGAAAAATGTTGAAGTAACACATGTTTATGGTAAAGAAGAAGCCTTTGAAGTGATCAAACGTTCTTCAGAAGATTACGATGCAAAATATGGAAATGTTAACGAAAACTTGGTGAACGAGATTTTAGCTGCATTGAAGTAATTTATATAGATGCAAAAACTTGTGCTGAGTTAATTAAAGAGAATTCAAAAAATTAATAGCTGTCTATTTCGGACAGCTATTTTTTCTTGGAATATACAAACTTTCTAAAATGTATTATGACTTCAATAAAGTCTGTTTATCAAATAAATTTGACAGTTTGTAACTAAATGACATTTAAAAAGTCTAACACGAATACAATCAAAAATTCACTTTAAAATATGCTTTTTAGAATCGTAATTTCTTTTTTATTGTTTTTTACTTTCAATAAATCATTTGGTCAAATATTGAAAGGTAAAATAACAGACAATTTAGGTGTTGAAATTCCGTTTGCTAAAATACGAATTGAAAATACAGGCTATGGCACCGTTGCAAATGCAGATGGAAATTACCAATTGGAAATGAATAAAGGTTTGTTTGTCGTTGTTTTTTCTGCTTCTGGATATGAAAATAAATGGGATACTATTCAAATAAATGAAGGCGTTAACGATTGGAATGTTTTGTTGATAGAAGTCAGCAATTTATTAGATGAGGTTGTTATTAAAGAGGGGACAGCGAAAAATAGAGGAAAAGAAATCATGAAAAAAGTGATTGATAAACGCGCTTATTTTAATGATTTAGTTCAAGAATATTCTTGTGAAACTTATTGTTTTGCCTCTTTAGAGAAAGATAATTTAGATAGTTTGAAAAAAGATTCCATCATAGGGAAAGAAAAATTGAATTTATTAGAATGGAGAGCTAATTCGTTTTATCAAAAATCAGGTAAGTTTAAAGATGAATTTATTGCTTATAATGATTTTACAGATGCCAACAAAAATTTAGTTTCAGAAAGTGTTTCTGTAGGAGTAAACATTGAAATAGGAGAGGCAAATATAGTAAGTCAAAGCTCGATTTCATCCAATCCTTACTTATTTGTCAATGGAATTAAAGAAGCACATTTTTCAATTTTCGAAAATACAATTGACGCACCTAAAATTTGTCAAAATCCGATTATCTCACCAATGGCGTATAATGCTTTGTTGTATTACAATTTCTATTTAGAACGTTCTTTTTATGACTCCTTAAATCAATTAAATTATGAAATTTTAGTTAAACCACGATTTGATTATGAAGCTTTATTTGAAGGAACTATATTTCTGCGAGATAGTAGTTGGGAATTAATTTCGTATGATTTAGGAATAAACCCTGGAGTTTTGTTGTTTTTCAAAGATTTAAGAATAATTGCAGATTATAAAAAAGAAGGAGAGAGATTAATTTCAGATAGAAAAGAATTTATTTATACAATTAAAGAGGGAAAAAACAAAATAAATGGTCAAATCCGAATTTCACAAAAAAAATACCAATTTAATTTAGGAGAATTGAAATCTAAATTTTGGCTGGAATCAAGTGTTTATAAACCAGATGCTTTTGATAAAGATACCGCATATTGGAACGCTAATCGACCATTTACATTAAAAGATTTTGAGCAAAAATTTGTAAACGAACAAGACAGTATTATTAATTACCATGAAAGCGAAGCTTATTTGAAATACTCAGACAGTGTTCGAAATCGAATTTCTTTTTTGACGTTAACAATGAATGGTTATTTCCATGTTAATTCATTTAAAAAACAAGAGTTTAGTGTTAATGGATTATTAACTCAAATTATTCCTTTTGGAGTAGGTGGATATAGACACCGTTTGATGATTTCTTATAAAAAAGAATTTAAAAATGGTAAAATTATCACAATTTCCCCAGATATTGATTATGGTTTTTATAATAAAGATGTTAAAGGATCATTTGATGGTTCGATAATGTTTAACCCACTGAATTTCTCTAAAATTGGATTTCAAATAGGGGACGTTTATGATTTTGTCAGTAGTAGTCAAAACATTCAAAGTACATTAGCGCCTTCTAATAGAGTTAGAAATCAGAAAATGGAAGTTCGATTTTCAAGAGAATTAATGAATGGATTGTATTTTAGATCCAGTTTTTTGTACTCAGATAGAAGTTCCATAGATTCAATGAAATATCCTTCATGGGTTCAAGTTTTTGGAAAATTTCAACAACCACAGAGTTTTGAAGGGTATAAAATTTTTATGCCAACCCTTGAACTTGAATATCATATTCGCCAAAAATTTATGATTCGAAAAGGTAAAAAGTATGTTCTAGGATCACCTTGGCCAACATTCAATTTAATGTATAAAAAAGGAATTCCCAATGTATTTGCAACACAATCCAATTTTGATTTTATAGAGTTTAAAATTACAGATGAAATTAAATTAAATTCCTTTGGTAATGCTGAAATACGTTTTGTAGCGGGGTCATTTATTTACAAAAAAGATTTACGCTTAATTGAATATAAGTATTTTAGACCATCCGACCAATATTATTTCTCTAACCCAATAAATTCTTTACAACGATTAGATACGGCATTAAAAACAGCAAATTCCTACCTACAAATAAATTTTATTCATCATTTTAATGGCTTTTTCTTGAATAAAATTTGGTTAATTAATCGTTTGAAATTAGAAGAAACAATAGGAGGTAGTGTATTAACAATTCCGGATGCAAAATTTTTTCAAGTAGAATTTTATGTTGGAATTGAACGAAAAATCAGAATTAAGAGATCGTTATTCAAATTAGGAATTTATGCTGTAAGTCAAGGAAATACTTTTACGAAATCTTCAATTAATTTCAAAATCGGGATTAACAATTACAACGCTTCAACAGATAAGTGGGATTATTAGAAATTCTTAGGTCTTTTCTTTGATAAATCATTGGGGGTTTCCTATTATAAATTCTTAGATTAAAAGCACGGAAAAAAAACTTGAATTAGTTTAAACGCAGATTCTTGATATATTTGCCCTGAAATAATTTAATACATCAAAATAATGAACTATTTAAACAAAATTACACTTTTGATATTGAGTGTATTTCTTACGTTCCAATTCAGTATTAATGCTCAAGATTTGAACTTGAAATGGTCTGATCAAATGGAGTATGCAAACAGTAAAGATGGATTTTTCAATAAATTGATTGGTTCAAATGAAAATTACATCTATGCCTTTTTTACCGATATTTCAAAGATGAATTTATCTTACCATAAAATAAAAATAGTAGCTTTTGATAAACAAACTTTAAAAAAAGTGAATAGTGTTGCTATCAAAGGTTATAAAGATAATGCAGAAGAAAAGACAAATTATAAAAAGCTTAATTTTTTTAAAATTCAAATATTAAAAAATGAAATATATGTTTTTTGGAATCAAAAAACTAACACGAACGAAGAAAAAAAAGAAGATTTATTTGTTGAAGTGTTTGATTTAAATTTGAATCGAAAAACAGACTTAAAAAAAGTGTTTACAGCAAATTTAGAATTGGGTGTGAAATTAGCTAGAAATGCAAAAAAAGCAATAACTATTTTATGCAACAAAGAGGCTGGAGATGAGGTAGTTGTTGGATATGAATTACCTAAACAGGATGGTGATATTCAGTTTATTTACACCGTATTAAATCCAAATTTAGAATTAGAGGACATTAAAAAAGTTGATTTACCAATTAAATTAAATTCAAAAAAATCTTATGGTAGAACATCTAGTTATTCCTATGGAAAAGATGGCAATATCTATATCAGTAGCTATATTACCTTGTCAAAAGAAGAACGTAAAGAAGCAGCGAAAGGAGAAAATTTATCCTATTGTGTTTTGTCCATTGTTAGTCCTGAAACAGAAGGTTTTGCTAAAATTGAATTCAAAAAAGAAGATTATAATATCAATGATTTCTCTTTTCAAATTACCGAAACTGGAATAAAAATTTATGGTTTTTTCTGCGACCTTGAAAAAGATCCCAAAGGTTATAGTACACATGGTATTTTCAGAACAAAAATATCCGGTAAAAATTTAGAAGATTCAGGTTTAGAATTTACATATTTTGATAAACCAACAATTTCTAAATTATTTGAAAAAGATAAAGAAGATTTAAAACCAGAAACTAAAAAATTTAGAAGGAAAAAAGCTACTCCCAGCAACGAAGAAGTTTTAGATCCAAGATTTGGTATAGAAAATATGTTTATTACGGATAAAGATGAAGTTGTGCTGTTTTGCTCAAAAATGAGAGATTTTTCTGTAACTGTTTGTACTTCTTCTCCAAATGGGGGAGGACGAGACTGTATTACAAACTATTATTGTGAAAAAAGTAATGTAACAGTTATTAAGTTGTCGAATGAAGGTGAAATTATTTGGGCCTCTAATTTGGATCGAAAAAAGACTTATGATGGATCAAGTATTTTAGATTTAAAAGTAGTATTCAAAAACAATAAATTTTATGTGATTTATGGTTCTGAATTTGTTGTAGATGCAGAAAAAAAAAACATGAGAAGTCGTAAAAAAATGTCAGAAAACAGAGATACTTTTGAATATGCTTTTTTTGAAAATGAAACAGGAAAGTATAAAAAAAATGTATTTATTGTAAATGATAA
>JACOTM010000102.1 GCA_016178305.1 Flavobacteriia bacterium
ATAGTGTCAAAATTTTCTATCTCGTCGTTCAAATTACGCTCATAGTAATCATCTTCGTCTTCATCGTCGTTAAACATATCTTTCGATTTGATTCTTAAATTTACAATTTTTTTTCTGCTTTATCAAATATTATTTTGAAGATATTAACATCTAATTCTTAAATACTATTAAAATTTTTAAAGCTCATTTATACTAGAACTCTTATAAATGAATTCTTTAGAATAAGATTAATCTTTGTTTATATTGTGAAAATTTGTTCATAAATATTGGGGTTCGACAAAGCTCTTATACGTTGACTGAGCTTTGTCGAAGTCAACGCATAAAAGCTTGGTCGAAGTCAACGCATAAAAAGCTTTATCAAAGTCAACAAACAAAAAATTTGTTAAAGTCAACATGTAAACGCTATTTTGAAGCAATCTATAGGAATGCAAAAAAAGGCAACATAAATATCTTGTAAATCAAAGTAAACACTAGAACGACACAAATAAAAAAGCCCAAACTACAAATGTAACTTGGGCTTCGATATTTATTTGAATTGGAAATTATTTCCCAGCTCTTTTTCTTTCGTTTTCTTTTAAGAAAATTTTACGGATACGTAAGTTTTCAGGCGTAACCTCAACATACTCATCTCCTTGAATGTACTCTAAACATTCCTCTAAACTGAACTTGATAGGTGGAATTAATTTCACTTTATCATCAGCTCCTGAAGAACGCATATTTGACATTTTCTTTGTTTTCGTAACGTTTACAACCATGTCACCTGCTCTCGAGTTTTCACCAATTACTTGACCTTCATAAACATTTTCGTTTGGAGCAACAAAGAATTTTCCTCTTTCTTGTAAGTTATTAATAGAGAAAGGAATTGAAGTACCTTGTTCCATCGAAATTAAAGAACCATTTTGACGTCCTGGAATTTCACCTTTATATGGTTGATATTCTAAGAAACGGTGCGTCATAATTGCTTCACCGGCTGTTTGCGTTAACAAATAGTTTCTTAAACCAATAATACCTCTTGATGGAATTTGGAATTGAATCGTCATACGTGTTCCTTTTGGCTCCATGTTTGACATTTCACCTTTACGCATAGAAACTGCCTCAATCGCTGTACCACTAAATTCTTCTGGTAAATCGATTGTTAATTCCTCTACTGGCTCACATTTAACACCGTCAATTTCTCTAATAATTACTTGTGGCTGACCAACTTGTAATTCATATCCTTCACGACGCATTGTTTCAATCAAAACAGATAAATGCAATACTCCACGCCCAGCAACTAACCATTTGTCAGCTTTATCAGTATTTGTAACACGCATTGCTAAGTTTTTCTCTAACTCTTTTGTTAAACGTTCAGAGATATGACGAGAAGTAACTTTTTTACCTTCTTTACCAAAAAATGGTGAATCATTGATCGAGAATAACATGTTCATTGTTGGCTCATCAATTGAAATAGAAGCTAATGGTTCTGGATTTTCAGCATCACAGATAACATCTCCAATTTCGAAACCTTCAATACCTGTAATCGCACAAATATCTCCTGGTTGTACCGAAGTAACTTTTACTCTTTCAATTCCTTCAAAAACAAACAATTCTTTCACTCTATGTTTCTCTTGAGAACCATCTCTTTTTCCTAAGATAATATTTTGATTTTCTTTCAAAGTTCCTCTATGTAATCTTCCGATTGCAATTCTTCCTACGAAAGTTGAGAAATCTAAAGATGTAATCAACATTTGCGTATTTCCTTCATCAATTTTCTTTGGTGGGAAATATTCTAAAATACGATCTAATAATGGAGCAATTGTGTCTGTTGGTTGTTTCCAATCTTCAGACATCCAACCATTTTTTGCTGAACCATATATAGTTGCGAAATCTAATTGATGATCATTTGCATCTAATTCGAACATCAAGTCAAAAACTTTCTCATGAACTTCTTCTGGAGTACAGTTTTCTTTATCTACTTTATTGATTACTAATAAAGGTTTTAAACCTAATGCTAACGCTTTTCCTAATACGAAACGAGTTTGAGGCATTGGTCCTTCAAAAGCATCAACTAATAAACAAACACCATCAGCCATATTCAATACACGTTCAACCTCACCACCGAAATCGGCGTGACCAGGAGTATCAATAATATTGATTTTTGTTCCTTTGTAAAGTACTGATACATTTTTAGAAACGATTGTGATTCCTCTTTCACGCTCTAAATCGTTATTATCCATGAATAATTCTCCTTTCGGTTTTTCATGAACTTGAGCATCTGTTCCTGCTTCAATCATACGGTCTACTAATGTAGTCTTACCGTGGTCAACGTGTGCAATAATTGCAATATTCCTTATTTCCATTTTTTAAATAATCCTATTGATTAAATATTATTTACCTCTAAATGAAGACGATGATCTACCAAAACCTCCGCTTCTTCTTTCACCTGAACCTCTTTCGCTTCTATCACTTCCGCTTCTTTCTGATCTTGGTCTAAAACCTTCACGGTCTCCACCTCTATCTCTATCTCCGCCTCTATCGTTAGAACCTCTAAAGCCTCCGCTTCCTCCTGATGAACGACGGTTTCCACCACCAAATCCACCACCTCCAGAACGACTACCTCTATCAGAACCACCACCTTTGTTTTTAGTGATTTCAATATTTACAGTTGTTCCTTCGTATTCAGAACCATTTACTTTACGTAAAATATTGTCTGTTTCAGCTTGATCTGCTTCAAAGAAAGAAAATGCAGGCATAATATCGATTTTACCAATATTTCCTGATTTTAATCCTGTGCTATCACAAATTAAACGCAATAAACCACCAGGGTTTAATCCATCTCTTTGACCAACACTAACGAAGAATCTTGTTTTTCCTTCTTCAGATCCACGATCTCTTCTTGGTCTATCTTGACGACCTTCATCGTAGCTTCTATCTCTTCTATCTCTTCCACCACGATCACTTCTGTCGCCACGCTCTCCTCTTTCTCCTCTATCAGAATCTCTTCCTGAAGAATTTAAGTCTCCTGCATTGCTGTAATAATCGATGAAACGGTTGAATTCAGCCGAAACAAATTTCTTAACGATTTCTTCTTTCGTCATTTCTCCAAATCCAGCCATAATTTGAGGCATGAATTTTTCGATATCCGCTTCTTTTACTTCTGTTTCAATTACACTATCAATTAATTTAGTTAATTGAATCGCACAGATATCTTCCGGTTTTGGAAGAACTCCAGCAGTAAAAGTTACACGAATTTGTTTTTCAATCGTACGAATTTTGTAATTCTCTCTTGTGTTAATTAAAACAATCGATTGACCTTTTTTACCAGCACGAGCTGTACGACCTGAACGGTGCGTATAGTTTTCAATATCATCTGGTAAATTGTAATTCAAAACGTGTGTAATATTGTCGATATCTAATCCACGAGCTGCTACATCTGTTGCAACTAAGATTTGAATTTCTTTTTTACGGAAACGATCCATTACTCTATCACGTTGAACCTGAGACAAATCTCCATGTAACGGTTCAGCACTGTATCCTTCTTTTCCAAGTTTATCAGCTACCGAAGCAGTTTCCATACGTGTACGACAGAAAATTAATCCATAAATATCTGGATTAAAATCAATCACACGTTTCAACGCTGCATAACGATCTCTTTCTTTTACAGAATAATAGATGTGCTCTATATTCTCGTTACTTTGATTTTTGTGTCCGATTGATACTTCAAAAGGATTTGACATGTATGTCTTTGCAATTCTTTCAACCTCTTTTGGCATAGTTGCAGAAAACAACCATACATTTCGGTGTTCTGGAGTAGATTCTAAAATCATATCCAAATCTTCTTTGAATCCCATGTTCAACATCTCATCCGCTTCGTCTAATACCACGTATTTCACATCTGCTAAAGAGATTGATTTACGTTTAATTAAATCGACTAAACGACCTGGAGTTGCAACTACGATTGATACACCTTTGTTGATTTGTGTAATTTGACGACGAATATCAGCTCCACCATACACAGCTACCACGCTTAAATCGAGGTATTTTGAATAGTTTTCTAAATCTTTCGTGATTTGGAGACACAACTCTCTTGTTGGACATACCACTAATCCTTGTGGTGTTCTAGACTTCCCGTCTACTTTGTTCACTAATGGTAAACCGAACGCTGCGGTTTTACCTGTTCCTGTTTGGGCTAAACCAACTAAATCGCTATCACTTGCAAGCAAGTTAGGAATAGCTTCTAGTTGAATCGGAGTAGGTGCTTCAAACCCCATTTCTGTTAACGACTTCAGCACCTCACTCTTCAACCCGAGTTCCTTAAATGTCATATTTTTACTTAAAATTGAGTGCAAAGATACGGATAAATAAAGGATTAAAAAAAATCTAATGTTAAAAAACAATTAATTATTGTTGAAAAATAATTAATTTTTGGAAATAATTAACCCTTTAAAAAATATAAGTACCTAAATAACAACACAATAACAATATATTTTTATTAAAATTCCCAATTGAATTAATCGCAAACAAACAATATAATTAAAATATTGAAATTCAAATTATTACACTAAAAATTAGGTTTTGCAATTGTCTTTTTTCTTTTCCTTTCTTTATCTAACCATTATTTAATCCAATAAAATCCCCACCGAAAGAAATGAATCAATTAGATGAAAATTAAAAAAAACAATAATTTTGGTAAAATCTAAAGATAATATTAAACTATTTTTTAATCATTTTATTTACAAATAAAATGATTAAAAACAATTAAAAAACTACGAGAATTCTGTATTCAAAATCATCTCTACAATCTAAGCTTACCGAAAAACACAAGAACCAACTTAATAATAAAAAAAATCTAAACACACTGAAATACAAATAAATAACACTCTGTTTATGAATATTAAAAATATTAAAAAATAATTTCACAAACATTAAACATTAAAAAACTTCCACTATTCAACTAAAAATTAACCTTTGAGTTAATACATGTCTTTTAGATTACTAAAATTCCAAATAATAACCGAATACATTTATTAACTAATAATCATGTAATCAATATTTAATATTTTTCATTAATATTGTATAAAAATTGACTTTTATTGAATCTTAGTTACCTTTTTTGTAATTCTGTATTATAACAATAAATTTTCAATATTATTACTAATTAAAACACTTTATTTTAATGAAAAATTACTTTTTATCTTTTTTATTTTTTGTTCCATTTGCTATTTTTAGTCAAAAAAACATAGAGGTTCAAAGCACTATTGACATTTTACAAAATGCAGTTAACCTAACTGAAAGTGAAAAATATGATGAATCAATAGAAGCATATTCTAAAATTTCATTGAATGACACAAATTATTCAATCGCCCAAATTGAAATAGCAAGAAATTATTTTCAATTAGAAGATTATAAAAAAGCTCAAAATGTATTAACCGAATTATTAAATATGAAATTATTATACGAGTATAATAATGATGTTTATAAGTTATTAGGTGTTGCTTACATGGAAGATGGGCAAACAGACAAAGCAATTGAAATATATACTGAAGGAATAAAAAATTTCCCAAAATCATATTCTTTATATTTTAATCGCTCTTTAGCATATACAAAGGCTGAAAAATTTGCTGAATCTATAAAAGATTTAAAAATGGCAATTACATGCAAAGCATCCCATCCTGCAAGTCACTATCAACTTGGGTTGTATGCATTAAATCAAGGTCAATATACAGAAGCTACACTTTGTTTAATTACTTTTTTAATGTTAGAAAGTGGTACAGAAAGAGCCAATAACGCTATTAGTTTATTGGAAAATATGGCTACCGGAGAAATCGAAGAAAAAAGAAAAAATTTCGATTGGAATGAAATAGAAGATTATAGTCAATTAAATGAGTTTTTCAAAAATAAAATTGCATTAGAAAAATCGTACAAAGTAAAATTAACAGTAGATTGTGCCTATGCACGTCAATTACATTTTTTACTATCCAATCTTAAATACGAAAAAGAAAACAAAGGATTTTGGAATCAAACTTATCTTCCATTTTTACTAGACATTTTCAATAACAAAAAATATGATGCAATGATATTGGCATCATTAATATCTTCAGACGCACCACGTATTCAAGCAAAAGTAAAATCTAAAAACTCGAAAATAACAGCATTTTACACTTATGCCAGAACAGCATGGAATTCAAATGCAAGTAAAAAATTCACCGAATTCGAAGGAGAATATCAACAAGTATATATTGAATATGGAGAAAGTGGTATAACTGGAATGGGGAAATTTAACGCTTCTAATTTTCCATTCGGAACATGGTACTATTATCATCCGAATGGTTCATTGAGTATGATTGCTAATTTCAATGATAAAGGAGAAAAAATTGGCAAATGGGAAACATACAATGAATACAACGGTAAGTTATTATCTACCATGAAATTTGAAGATAATAAAATGAATGGAGAAGTTACGCGTCATTATTTACATGGTGAAATAAAAGAAAAAAAATATTTTAAAAATGATATTCTAGAAGACACATTATACATCTATTATAGAAGTGGTGATTTATTTGAAAAATATGCTATTAAAAACGGCTTAAAAAATGGAGATATTATTGGATATCACGAAAATGGGACTATCAGTTATAAATATTCTTTTAAAGATGCCGTTCCAAATGGTCCCTATAAATCATATCACACAAATGGAAAATTAGCTGTTGAATTTACATTAAAAGAGAATGTATATGATGATATGTATATCACTTATTATCCAAATGGTCAAATGCATACGAAAATTAAATATGTCAATGGTTTAAAAGAAGGCAAGTATGAATCTTGGTATTCAACAGGTCAAATCGAAGAAATATATAACTATAAAGAAGGAAAACAAGTTGGTGATTTTAAAGAATATTATTCCAATGGAGCTTTAAGTTATTCAGGAGCATTAGATGAATCAGGAAAACAAAATGGTACTGCAACAAACTTTGATTTAGATGGGATTAAACATTTAGAGCAAGTGTATAAAAAAGGGGAGCTAATTGAAGTTCATTGTTATAATAAAAAAGGAGTTGAAATTTACAAATCAAATAAAAAAGGTAAAAAATTAGAATATAAAATTTACTACCCAGATGGCGGATTAAAAACTGATGGGAATTTTGAAAATGATCTTCGAAGCGGAAAATGGAAATTTTATGATAAACATTCAAATTTAGATGCTATCGAAAATTACAAAGAAGGTCAATTAATTGATACCGCTTATTATTATTTTCCGAATGGTCAAATTAAAAGTATGGAAACATACCAAAATGGAGAGTTAAATGGTTTATTTTTAGAATATAACATATTTGGAAATTTAATACGAGAAGGTATCTACAAAGATGGAGAATGGGATAAAGATTGGTATTTATATAATGATGAAAATGAATTAACAAATGAATTTTATTATGTAGATGGTGAGCAGCATGGTATTCAAAAAAGTTATGATATTAATGGTAAATTAGAAGTTTATAAAGAATATGAATATGGTCGCGTTATTTCACAAAATTTCTTGGATACCAATGGGAAAATTATAGATCATTTTACAACTGAATTCCATGGTAATGTTTTATTACATGATGCATCAAATACTTATATTAAATATGATGCAAATTATAAAAATGGGTCTAATGACGGAATAACTACATGGTATGGCCCTGATAAAAACATTGAAGTTGTAGGAAAATTTGTCAATGGTGTTCGTGAAGGAGTTTGGAAATATTTTCATGAAAATGGTAAAATATTTAAAGAAATCAACTATATAAATGGATTAATTGAAGGTGAAATCAAAACATATAATGAATTTGGAGTTTTAATTGAAACATCAAAATATATAAATGATAAATTAGAAGGTTTAGATATAACATATCATGATAACGGAAAAAAAGAAGTTGAAACAACTTATTTAAATGACCAAAAACATGGTAAAGCAACTTATTACGATGAAGAAGGGAATATCTACATGTTTAGATATTACGATCAAGGGATATTTAAATCATACTCATATTTAGGTAAAGATGGAAAAGAAATAACACCTATTGAATTAAAACCTGGAAATAACTTAATTGTTACCTATTTCCAAAATGGTGTAAAAGCATGTGAACATAATCGTAAAAATGGATTAATTGAAGGTCATTATATTTTATATACAATTAAAGGTCAAATTTTCAGTGATGAAGAATTTTTAAATGGTGAATTTCATGGAAAATCCATTTATAATTCCAATGGAGTTAAACAAAAAGAATGCTCTTATAAATATGGTTTAATTGATGGGTTGCAAACTATTTATCATGAAAATGGTAAGATTAAATCAACTTTATCATTTTTATCTGGTGAAAAACACGGGATTAAAAAAGAATACAATAAAGAAGGTAAATTAATTAAAACTAGCACATACTACAGCGATGAACTTATCAATACTCAAACAATTAAATAGCCTTATATTTTGTTTAGGAGCTAGTGCATTTATCAATGCACAAACTCCTGATCCAGCAAAACTACAAGCGTATAAATCGAAATATCCGGGAAGTAATGTTATCATTACAAACAGAAGTGAAAATGTTAAAATTGATTTAGTCAAGGGAATTCCAGTTGTTAAAACATCTAATCATGATGAATTTTTAATCTTGAATCAATCAGGTGTTGCAGGAATGACAAGTGATGAAATATATTTTTCATCTTTTGAAACGATTGAAGATATTGATGCCTATTCTCTCATTCCTACAGAAAAAGGATATAAAAAAATTAAAGCCGACAACTTCGTAACAAAAGCTGCTGAAACTGAAGGCTCTGTCTTTCATGATGATAACAAAATCACATCATATATGTTCCCTGGATTAACTGAAGGAGCTTATAGAATTGCTAATTACACCGAAATATCATCAGAAAATAGATTCCCTTTTGGTTTTAATTTTTCTTCGTATTTGCCTTTAGAAAATGGAACATACATTATTGATTGTGATTCAAGTATTCATATCAAATTTCAACTCTTTAATGATAAAAAAGGTGATGTAAAATTCAAAGAAGAAATTATTAAAGGACGAAGAATTCAAACCTGGACAATTTCAAACCCAATACTCATCAAACAAGAAGAAAGAGCTGCTCCAAGTCGTTATTACTCACTACATATAATGGCTCAGATTGCTTATTACAATACCAAAAAAGGTAAAATTCAAGTGGTCGAAACAGCAACAGATTTACATAATTGGTATAAAGATCATATCAAAAATGTTTTAACTGAAGAACCTTCAGATGAAATGAAGCAAGTTACTGATTCAATTATCAAAAACAAAGGAACTGAGCTTGAAAAAGTAAAAGCTGTTTATTATTGGGTACAAAGCAACATCAAATACATAGCTTTTGAAGAAGGGATTAATGGTTTTGTTCCAAGACAACCAAATTCTATATTAACAAAAAGATACGGTGATTGTAAAGATATGGCTTCATTGATTTACAGTATGCTCAAATATGCCAAAGTAAAGTCCTACTTAACATGGATTGGAACACGTGATTTACCTTATAAATATTCAGAATTTCCAAGTTCAATATGTGATAACCACATGATAACCACATATCTTGTTGGTGACAAACCTTATTTTCTAGATGCAACATGCTCATTTTTACCATTTGGATTTCCATCACATGGTATTATCAGTAAAGAAGCTTTTTTGCATATCTCAGATAATGAATATAAAATATTGAATGTACCTACAATGACGACAGATCAAACCAATTGGAGAGACACTTCATATATTACATTTGAAAATCGGAAAATTATTGGACATTCAAAAACAATTGCAAGCGGATTTTATAATGTGTATATCAATGAAGCTTATAAAGATTTAGACCTTGAAAAATTAAAAGAAGTTGTTCAAAATATTAATGAAAAAGGAAATAATACCTTTAAAGTTACTTCTGCTTCTGTTAAAAATGTTGGCGAAAGAGATTCTAATTTGATGATTGATTTTGCGTATGAAATTAATAATTACGTTACATCTTACGATAATGAAGTATATGTAAATATGGTTTTAGACAAAGATATTACGATGGGAGAATTAAAACAGGATCGAGTGGCTCCTTTTTGGCTTGATAATGTTGGTAATGATAATTATACTGTTTTCTTAGAAATTCCTAAAGGATACAAATTAAAATCATTACCTAAAAATGCTACTTTCAATTCTGATTTTGTGGATTATTCGATAGAATATACAAAGGTTAGTGAAACATCAATAAAAATGACTGTAAAGCTAAGATTGAAATTTTTATTATTATATCCTGAATCTTTTGCAAAATGGAATGAATTTGCAAAAATTATGAAAACATCAATCAATGAAACGGTTGTTTTACAAAAAATATAAATAAATCAAAAACGAAATAAAATGAAAAAAATATTAGGAATACTCACTCTTTTTGTAACATTATTTTCTTTTGCACAAGATGAAGAATTTTATTACAAAAATTATGATTGGAAAGAAAAACCTGAAACATTTCAATTAACACAAGAAGAAACCGCTAAAGATCAAGTTGTTTTAACTGAAAAAAAATATTTCCATTTTCTTCAAAAAGGAGAGAATTTTGTGAAATATACTTTAGAACATAAAATCATCCGTTTAAATACAGACAAAGCTATTGAAAATAACAATAAATTTTATGTATCAAATTATGGTTCTTTAGAAGTTATTACTCAAAAAGCTCGGGTAATAAGACCTAATGGAAAAATTATTGAATTATCTGTTAAAGATATTAAAACAGCAATGGATGAAAATGGAAATCCTGAATACCAATATTTTGCTTTTGAAGGTATTGAAATAGGTAGTTATATTGAATATTTTCATGTTATGATATTTCCTGCAGAATATAAAGGTACAGAAGTGAAGGTTCAAAATATGAATATCAAACATCATGTCGAACATGAAATAATCTGCCCAACTCGTTTAGAATTTAAAATAAAATCAATAAATGGTTTAAAAGATTTTTTACAAGATACTGTTATTACTGATTTTAACAGATATTACATGCATACTGATTTTGTGGATGGTATTGAAGAAGAAGCTTCTAGCTCTTACGGAGCAAATGTGCAAAAGTATTATTATATGCTTTATAAAAATAACAGCACAGGAAAATCAAATTTAATTAATTATCAAGATGTTACAAAAAACATTCATGCTTCAATGTTTAGCCCATTAACATCAAAAGAACAAAAAGCTATTAATAAATATATCAAAGCATCTGGTGCTTCAAATGAAACAACAGTTATTAATAAAGTTCGAAAATTAGAAAATTATATTAAATCAACTATTGGTATTTCATCAGACTATTTCGAAAATTGTAGAGTTATTAGCTATATTTTAAAAAATAAAATATCAGATGAAGATGGCGCGATGAAATTAATGCTAAATTGCTTAAGAACTTTAGATATAAAATTTGAATTAGTTGTAACATGTGATCGAACAGAAAAAAGATTTATTACTGATTTTCAAGGCTATAATTTCTTAGATAAATTTCTAATTTACATTAATGATATTGATAAATTATATTCTGCTGACATCACGTCTCGAGTTGGTTTTCCTAGCACTGAATACATTCATACTGAAGGTTTATTTATTAAAGAAATAAAAGTTGGTGAAGTTACGTCTTCCATAGGTGCCGTAAAAAAAATCAATGGAAGTGAAATGAAAGAATCTGTTGATCAAATCATTACTTTTGTTAAAATAAATGACGATAAATCATCAACTAATGTAAAAATAGAACGTACTACAACTGGTTATAAAGCTTTCTATCAAAGTTTAATGGACTATGTAGAAGATGCACAGAAAAAGGAAATTAAAGATGAATATATCAATTACATTGATAATGAAATAAAACCTGAAAATGTCTCTTTTCAAAATGATTCATCTAAATATTATGGTGTTAAACCATTTATTGGTAAAGGTGAATTAAACAGTCCTAACTTTATTGAAATTGCTGGAGACAAAGTTCTTTTTAAAATTGGACAATTAATCGGACCTCAATCTAATTTATACAATTCAAAAACGCGAAAATTACCTGTTGAAACTGAACATTTAAGAATCTATGATAGAACCATTAATTTTGAAATTCCAGAAGGATATAAAATTAAAAACATCAATGATTTGAACATGAAAATAACGCCAACATACGATAACAATGCTATTGGATTTATATCAACTTATGAAATCAATGGAAATATGCTAATTGTACATGTTAAAGAATGGTATAATACCGTATTAGTTCCTGTTTCAGATTATAAATCTTACGAAGATGTTGTTAATGCTGCTGCCGACTTTAATAAATTAGTTATTGTTCTTGAAAAAAAATAATACCAAAGGTTAAAGAAAGAAAATTAAATTGAATAATTAAATGGTCGGAAATATAATTCGACCATTTTTTTTTTTGTTCAATTTTTTTTATTCAATTATCATGTTTTGTTTGTTATAATACTTACTAACAACTTCAATTTCTGGATCATCATAAAAAAATTCTACTTTTGCACAGAAATGACCATCAAGCATAGTATCAACTAAACAACCCTTTAAATTAAAAGCAGTGATCCGTTGAACTGCACCGCTTTCATAATAATCAATTTTGAGTACTCCTACAGAATCATTAGTTTCACAAGGTTTATTTTTTGAATCTCTGTAATGTTCTTCTATTAAATTCCCATTTATATCATAGAGATAAGTATAGATTGCGACTCCTTTTTTATCAACTTTTAATTTCTTTTTTTTACTATAAAAACTTTTTTCTTGAAGATAATTTCCATTATACAAAAATTTGTATGTTGCGAATCCAAACTTATCTTCAAATAATTTTCCTAATGAATTAAAATAATTCACTTCAATTAAATTTCCGCTTGAATCATATTTATTTGTCTCTTTATAAAATACAGTTAACAATTCAGTTGGCTTTTCAAATTGATTTAATTGAATTTTCTCAACCAGCTGATTCAAAGAATCGTAAAAAAATTTCACAACAGCAACACTATCTAAATTTAATATCAATTGATTTAATTCTCCGTAATATCTAACTTCTTTTTGTAAAGACGTATTTTCAATTAAATCCATTTTTCTTCGTGCATAACCTCTTGAAGGAACAACAACTAAAGCATTGTTTACATCAAAATATGAATCTTCTATAAGCGATTCATCCGTTGAATAAGAATAATTTGCTTTATGAAATCCTAAATCATTCAATATTGGTTTACTGTTAATATCAAACCAACTTTCATTAATTGTAACATAATTATCGATTGTGTTTTTTCTATATTTATACTCATTTCCATCTTCCGAAATTATTTCATCTGTTCCTAAAAAAACGGAGTCTTTAGCATAAGCCTTTGTTATTGTTTTCCCATATCCTTCTTCATCATAATAATATTCAAATTCATAGCGATGAGCACCTGAATAATCTTCTACAGGTTCATTATTTTCTGAAAAATAAATTTCAGCGTTTGTAAAATCATAAGAATCAAATTCATAGATTATTTTATGAACTCCAAAATTATTATTAACAGGCAATTGATTCGCTCCAAAATAACTTCTCTCAGACATTCTTCCTATTTCATGAAATTTAAATCTATAACCCGAAAATCCAAATTTATCCAAAACTGGAGTAAGATTTTCGCCATAATTAAATTGAGAAATTAAATTATTTAATGAATCGTATTCGTATTTAATATTAAAGATGGTTCCATCCACTAAAAATGGTTCTGAATTAAAATTATAATATTTCACATCTAATAAATTACCTCTAAAATCATAATTATTAATAATTTCACATGGAAAAACTACTTCAGTATCCGATTCGACTATTTTAGAATTGACTTTATTTCCATCACAATTATACGAAGTCATAGACTTCAAATAGCCATTTTGATCGTATGAATTTTCAAAATAACAAACACTTTCGTTCAACTTGATTAATTCATTATTTAAATTATAAGCTTTTCTTGATATTAAATTCCCTATGCTATCATAATTGGATTCTAATCTTAATAAGTCATTTTTTTCAACTTCTATTAAATAATCGTTATTTTCTAAAGTTAATTGATTCAATGAATTCAATTTCACATTCACTTTTTTTTCTTTATCTTCTTCAAAATAAAATGGATTTGATCCTTTAACATATATAGAATCTAGCGCTCCTTTCGTATTGTAAATATAAGAGATGCGTGATGTCTCCTCAAAAAATTCACTATCGTATTCTGAAATCTCAAAAGTTCCTATTGCAGAAATATTTTTTTTCGAATCCAAATAAGCTTGCCAATAAAACAAATTAGGTTCATAGATATTTTCCAAATCTTCCCCAAAATTATACGATTGAATTACAATTTCATTTTCTTTATAGGAATAACTTAATCGAATTCCATTTAAAACATCTGAAAAAACACCTATTTCATCTTCCATTTTACAACTTTTGACATCGTAAAGCCTATTAATCGTGTCATATTCAAACACATAATAATTCATTGTGTAAGCTTCTTCTTCAGTAATAGGATACATTCCTTTACACATTCCAAATACGTCCATAAAAGCATTACGATAGTATTTTTTAGTTTGTGCATTAATTTGAACAAACAAACTAATACATACAACAGTGAAAATGATTTTCATATATCTAATTTTAACCGAAAATAATTAAAATCAGAACGTCTTTTAAGATTAGAAAATATCTTCTTCCAATATGAAATGTTAATATCTCATTTATAAACCTTCGCTCGATTAAAATTTTACACTCAGATTTTAATCGAGTTAAGGTTCTAAGAAATCTATTTAGCTCTTTCCCTTTCTTCAGAATTTGAAATTTCCTTTTCGACTTTGACTATTTTATCATTTCCAAATTTATAATTAAGTGAAAATCGAATTTCTCTTAAACCTTCATAAGTCACCGAATTTATATTTATTCCATTTGAAATTTTAGAAAAACGGTACTTATCTTTCATTAATAAATCAACAACGTTAATGGCTATTTTTAACCGATTCTTAAACATCATATAGCGAAATCCAAAGTCAAAACTAGACCAAGATTTTGCCATATTTACACCTTCCAAAGATGGTAATGCAAAGGAAAAAGCTACTTCAGCGGCCAATGTTTTTCTTTTATTTAAAATAAATTGATTATTGGTTTCAAAATAACCACCTACACCTTTCACATGTGGTACAGTAAAGCTTGCCGTTGATTTTGTTGAGACAAAATAATATGAAAACTCAGAATAGTGCTCCCACCAACTAATTTTATCATAAACATAATTTACATTGAAATTAAATTGGTCAGATGTTAAACAATTTTTAAAAATCATTTGCTGCATATATGTAACTGAATCTAAATTTGAAACCCAACCAATTCCGTTTTGTAATTTACTATACGAAAATGTTGTATTTAATACTTCAGCATAAGCATGAGTCACTTCAAAGTTATGCATAAACTCAGGTCGAATTAGCGGATCCCCGACTAAATACGTATAAGGATTATTGTAAAATCGAAATGGATTCAATTGATAAAAATTAGGTCTATTGATTCGTTTACTATATGAAAAAGTAAGACTATTATTTTCATTGATGTTTTTTTGAATAAATGCCGTCGGGAATAATTTTAAGTAATTATAACTATTCGAAGATTGCTTTTTTTGAGAAAGAATCTGAACAGCTGTATATTCAGATCTCAAACCTACTTTAAAAGTCCATGAATTTAGTTCTTTTACAAAATCAATGTAAGCTGCCTCAATGTTTTCATTATAATTAAAATTATTGGATTGATTTGTATCTAATATTTTTTGATTATCAACAACGTTAATATAATTAAACCCAACTTTATTCGTTAAATAACTTGCTTTAAGTCCTGTTGTAACAGTTATTTTTTTTAATGGTAAATCAAAATTTAACGACCCAGTATAAGCATTGGCATCTCGCAGTCCCGTGTTTTCAAATTGATTTCTAAGAGCTAAATTCTCTATATTGTTCGAATTAAAATAACTAGAATTCAATTCTCTAAAATCGTTTTTTAGAAATCGCAACCAATCAAAATTGAATGACATTTTTTTTCCATTCGTATCCAAATCCCGGTGAACATAATAATTTGCATTTTGAATAGTTAGTAATATCTTCGTATCTATTTGTGTTTGAATAATGGAATCTATTTGATTATTCTGAGTTAAATTCATTTTTGCTTTTCCGTTATCATCTACTTCGGCTGTTAGATTTTGATAAGAAAATCCCATTTTCGTTTTGGAATTTATGTTATAATCGAAATTAAAACTTCCTTGAATATTCTTATAATTTATCTTAAAGACATCATCACTATTCCATTTCAAATTTGGATAATTAATTACTTGATTTTCTGTTTTTTTAAAGCTTGAATTTCCCATTGTTAAATTGCAATTAAACGAAATTTTATTTTTATTTAATGTGAAAATTGCCCCTAAATCTTCTGACAAATAATTGTTTTGAGCGACACTTGAAAAAACAGAACCGTTGAATCCTTTTTTTCGATTTTTTTTCGAAACGATATTGATTATACCACAATTTCCTTGTGCATCATATTTTGAAGGTGGTATTGTTATTACTTCTATTTTAGAAATATCATCTGATTGAATTGATTTTAAATATACAATCAATTCTTCTCCTGATAATTTCAAAAGAATATCATCGAAATAAATTGAAACTGTGCTTTTACCTGTTATTGAAATGGAGGTGTTATTTACTCGAACACCAGGTGCTTTTTTTAATAATTCATAAGCTGTTAATCCTTGAGAAGAAATGCTATTCTCAACATTAAAAGTGACACGATCAATTGATTTCACAATTAATGCTTTTTTCTCTCCTATTGTCACTTCATCTAATTCTTTTGCTAAATTAATCGTAATTAAATAAAGGGAATCTAATTTGGTTGATAGTTCGATTCTTTTTTCAAAATTTAAATATTTGAAGATTAAAAAACATTTTTCAAGTGAATTATTTTTCAAGTGAAAATTCCCTACTGAATCTGAAAGCGAATTATCTACAATAACTGAATCTTCTATTAATAAGCAAGTTACAAATTCAATCGGTTTTTGATTCTCATCAATAATTTTTCCATTGATAACAATTTGAGAAAATCCTATTTGAAAAAAAACAAGTATTCCAAAAGTAAGAAAAACCGATTTCAACATTGTAGTAAGTTTTTAGTTTGTATTAACAACTTCAAAAATAATATTTTATTGTTCAACTATTATTTTTTTCATACCTTTACTAAGGTAATAACTCCAGTGAGATATGGAAATTAATTGCAAGGATTGTCAAAAAGGTTTGCAAAGTATCTTTTGTGCTTTAAATTCTGACGAATTGGAATTAGTAAATCAGATGAAAAAATGCCAAGTATTCGAGAAAGGAGATCTTATTTTTCAAGAAGCAAGTTTTCCAAAAGGCATCTATTGTGTTCAAAAAGGAAAAGCTAAATTGTGTCAGTCAGGAGTAGATGGCAAAGATCAAATATTACATTTTGCTATGGATGGAGATATCATGGGATATCGAGCTACACTCAGTGGAGATGTTTATTCTTGCTCTGCAATTGCAATCGAAAAATCATTTATCTGTTTTATTCCTAAAGATTTATTTATTTCATTAGTAGAAAAAAATTCAAAATTAACTCTACAAGTAATTCATCTCTTTTCAAATGAATTAAAAAAAATAGAATCAAATTTCACTAAAATCACACAAGGCCCTGTTAAAGAAAGAATCGCTCAAAGTCTTTTATTATTGAAAAACAAATATGGTTTTGATTTTGATCAAGCGACTATTAATATCACTATTAAACGTGAAGAATTAGCGAATATGGCTGGTACGACTCGTGAAACAGCTACACGCATTCTGTATTCTTTTCAAGAGGATAAATTAATTGAATTAAACGGTAAGAAAATTAAAATCATAGACCTAAAAAGGTTGATTGAAGTTTCTAAGAATATAGATGCTGGGGGTTAATTGTTTGATGTCCTGTGTTTTTTTTGGGGTTGAATCATATAAGATTAAGAAACTGTCTAAAAATGTAAAATAAATTAGTTTAAAAAACTTATTATCAATAATTTATATCATATATTATTCGTGTCTTTATGATAACCAAAACATTAAGATAAATGAATAAGTACCCAACAAGTTTAACTGATAATCAGTGGAAAACAATACGAATCATTTTACAAGACAAAAGAAAGCGTAAATATATAATCTGTCTAAAAATTACAAACACGCAAAATCGAAAATGCTGATTGCTGAAACTGAGTTTTAATAAATTGCCTGAACACTCGTTTGAAATATGATTTTAGTCATGTTTCCGTAATACGTGATTTAAATCACGTTTTAAGAGTTTGAAGTACCCTAACTTTGATGAAGTTTTGAAATAAATTATTTCGAATGCAAACAAAATCCAATATTAACGATTAAAATTATTTCGATTATGCCAGTTTATCAGCGCCACGGCCTTGTTCCAGATAAGCGTCACATCGTTTTCCGCAAACCAAATGGAGATTTATACCACGAGGAATTGTTTGGAACGGAGGGTTTTTCAGGAATTTCATCCTTATTATACCATCTTTATCCTCCTACAATGGTAGAAGAATTAAGAGAACCATACTCAGTAAAACCTGAAGTAGCATTAGAAGACAATATCAAAGCCTTAAGTTTTTTAAGTTTTGATGTCTCTCCCGAAAGCGATTATATCAAAAGTAGAAAAGCATTGTTTTTTAATAACGATATCGCTGTAAGTGTTGCTGCTCCTTCTGAATCTACTAAAGATTACTTTTTCAAAAATGCGGATGCGGATGAATTAATTTTCATACATCAAGGTGAAGGTGAATTAAAAACAGCTTACGGAACCGTTGAATTTGAGTATGGTGATTATTTAGTAATACCTAGAGGTACTGTTTATCAATTCATTTTCAAATCAACCGAAAATAAATTATTAATTACAGAATCTTACAGTCCTATTAAAACACCTAAAAGATATAGTAATGATCAAGGACAATTATTAGAACATTCTCCTTTTTGTGAGCGTGATTTCAAATTACCAACCAATTTTGAAACACATGATGAATTTGGAAAATTTGAAATTAGAATTAAAAAGAAAAATGTAATTTATTCAGCTATTTATCAATCACATCCTTTTGACTTAGTTGGTTGGGATGGCTATAATTATCCTTATGGTTTTTCAATTTTCAATTTTGAGCCAATTACTGGGAGAATTCACATGCCTCCTCCAATCCACCAAACTTTTGAAGGTAGAGGTTTTGTGATTTGTTCTTTTGTCCCTCGTTTATACGATTACCATCCAGATGCAATTCCTGCTCCATACCACCATAGCAATATTGATTCCGATGAACTATTGTACTACGTTGATGGAGACTTTATGAGTAGAAACAATATTCAAAAAGGTCAAATTACCTTACACCCAGCAGGAGTTCCTCACGGGCCACATCCAGGAGCAATTGAAAGAAGTATTGGTAAAAAAGAAACGGGAGAATTAGCTGTGATGATTGATCCTTTTGCTCCAGTTTCAATTACAAAAGAAGCCATGAAAATAGAAGTGAAAGATTACTATAAATCATGGAAAAAGGAAGATATTTTAAGTGTTTAATAAATTAAATAATTAATAAAATGGCAACAGCTGATTTAACAAACGTTCAAAATTTTGATTACGGAATTGAAAAAATTTTCCAAGAAGCAGAAGATTTCTTACCAATTTTAGGAACTGATTTCGTCGAAATGTATGTTGGAAATGCAAAGCAATCTGCTCACTATTACAAAACTGCTTTCGGTTTTCAAGAAGTTGCATACTCGGGTTTAGAGACTGGTGACAGAGAAAAAACTTCGTACGTTTTAAAACAAGATAAAATACGATTAATATTAACAACTCCTTTTAATCCAGATAGCGAAATTTCTCATCACATCAGACAACATGGGGATGGTGTGAAATTTATTGCTTTGTGGGTAGATGATGCACGAAAAGCATTTGAAGAAACTACGAAAAGAGGTGGTAAAGCTTATTTAGAACCAACTGTTTTAACCGATGAATTTGGTGAGATTGTAAAATCAGGTATTCATACTTACGGAGATACTATTCATTTATTCATTGAACGTAAAAATTATAAAGGTGTTTTTATGCCTGGCTTTATTGCCTCAAAAACGGAATATCAACCAACTTCTACAGGTTTGAGATACATTGACCACATGGTTGGTAATGTGGAATTAGGAGAAATGGATAAAGTAGCAAAATTCTACAAAGATGTAATGGGATTCGCGAACTTAATAACTTTTGATGATAAAGATATTTCGACACAATACACTGCTTTAATGAGTAAGGTGATGACCAATGGAAATGGTCGTATCAAATTCCCTATTAACGAACCTGCGCATGGGTTAAAAAAATCTCAAATTGAAGAATATTTAGATTTTTACAAAGGTGCAGGATGCCAACACATTGCTGTAGCAACCAATGATATTGTTTTCACTGTTTCTGAAATGAAAAAGAGAGGCGTTGAATTCTTACATGTTCCAGGAACTTATTACGATAATGTAGCTGCACGTGTAGGGACAATTAGCGAAGATTTAGCTGTTTTGAAAAGTTTAGGAATCATGGTAGATAGAGATGATGAAGGTTATTTACTTCAAATTTTTACGAAACCTGTAGAAGATAGACCGACATTGTTTTTTGAAATTATTCAAAGAAAAGGCGCACAATCTTTTGGAAAAGGAAACTTCCAAGCTTTATTCGAATCTATTGAAGCAGAACAAGAACGCAGAGGTACTTTATAGTATTCGCCCTTTTAAGGGTTGATTTATTAGAGGAAGGACGCTAATTCGTCTTTCCTCTATTTTAGTAAATAAACATGAGGTAATATTTATTATTAACCTCTTTAATCCTTCTTTTAAGAGGGAAACTACAATAAAATGAAAGCAATAAGATTCGCAAATGAAGATAAAAGTCACGAAACTTTTTCTTCGGCATTGAGAAAAAATGTCAATCAATATTTTAAAGAAAATAAAATAGTCCCTACAGCAAATGCAACCATGGTTATCAAAACGATAGTTATGGTTTCTTTATATTTGGTGCCTTACATTCTTATATTAACAATTCATCCTTCTGCATTGATTGCATTAATATTAGTTGTAATTATGGGTATCGGAATTGCTGGCACTGGAATGGGAGTCATGCATGATGCTGTTCATGGTTCTTATTCTAAGAAAAAATGGGTAAACAACATGTTAGGAGGAACACTTTATTTACTGGGTAGCAATGTTTTAAATTGGAAAATACAACATAATATATTACACCATACTTATACAAATATTAATGAATATGATGAAGATATTGATTCCAAAGGGCCAATTCGATTAGCTGAAAATGCTACACTGAAACGCATTCATAAACACCAATATATTCATGCTTTTTTCTTCTATGGATTAATGACTTTGGCTAAAATTTTTAATGAATTTAAGCAGTTAGCAAAATATAACCGTCTAGGATTAACCAAAGGCCAAGACTTAAATCCTACGATTGAGTATATTAAAATGGTTGCCCGAAAATTAGTGTATTTAGGTATAATCTTTGGCTTACCTATATTTTTTACGGATTTTACCTGGTGGCAATTAATTATCGGTTTTTTTGTAATGCATTGGGTCGCAGGATTAATTTTAGCGGTTATATTTCAATTAGCTCATGTTGTAGAAGGCGCTGATCAACCAATGCCTTCTTCTAATGGAAATATCGAAAATGAGTTTGCTGTTCATCAATTATTAACAACTTCCGATTTTGCTCGAAACAATTTCTTTTTGAATTGGTTTGTTGGTGGATTAAATTTTCAAATTGAACACCATTTATTTCCTCAAATTTGTCACGTTCATTACAAAAATTTATCCTATATTGTTGAAAAAACAGCTAAGGAATTTAATTTACCTTACAATTTAAAACCGTCATTCTGTGCGGCATTTAATTCACATGTTAAACGTTTGAAGGAATTAGGGAGGGCTTGATTTTTTTTGTTTTAAACCATAATAGGCATATAAGTACATCTAAGTTTTTTGATTTACTGGGTTTGGTTTTTACCATTTAAAACATTTAAGGATGTCAGAATTGGTAAAGAACTGTTATGCTTCCCCCTCCAAAGGCGAAAATAAATTGATTACATTATAGATGAAAGTGAATAAAATTAGAGTTACGAAAGTTTTTACTTTTGATATGGCGCATGCGCTATTTGGGTATGATGGTCCTTGTAAAAACATTCATGGACACACGTATCGCTTGAGTGTTACATTAATTGGGAAACAAATTGCCGATGAATCAAATCCGAAGCATGGCATGGTTATCGATTTTACAGATTTTAAGAAAATTGTTAAAGAACAAGTGGTGGATGTTTTTGATCACACATTGGTACTTAAAGCGGATACACCTCATGCGAAAATTGTTGGTTTAACGGAACAATTTGAACGTGTGATTTATTCGAATTATCAACCTTCTTGCGAAAATTTATTATTAGATATTGTCGATAAAATTACACGGTATCTACCTACGGATATCACTATTCACAATGTGAAATTAGAAGAAACACCAACTTCTTATGCGGAATGGTTTCGAGAGGATAATTTTTGATTAACAAATTGCAGATTGCAAATTGCAGATTCTACTATATTAAGACAAAATCTCTGAAGTTTTCTCTGTCGATGATTGTTTGGGAGGCGTTGTAACCTTCAACAAATGTTTTAGGCAATTTTGTTGAGGGTTTGCTTTTCCATTTAAATTCAAATCCGTGGATCTTTCCGTTTTTTTCTTCTACAAAATCTACTTCTTGTTGTTGTTTTGACCTCCAGAAATAGGTTTTAGCATACGTTTCCTTATATAAATTTTGTTTTATTCTCTCTGCTATCAGAAAATTTTCCCATAATGCTCCTTTATCTATACGTATATCCAATGGAGAAAAGTCTCCTAATATCATATTACGAACTCCATTATCATAAAAATAAATCTTCTTATTTGATTTAATCTCGTTTCGAATGTTTCGGCTAAAACTTCCTAATTTGAATAATACAAATCCTTGTTGTAAAATATCAATATACTTACTTATGGTATTTTTATCAACACCAACCATTAAGGCTAATTCATTGTAATTTACTTCTGAACCAATTTGTAAGGCAATGGCTTGTAATAACTTCTCTAAGGTTTCTGGTTTACGAATTCCTGAGAATGCAAAAATATCTCGGTATAAGTAACTACTCACTAAGGTATTCAAAATCTCTCTTTCTTCTCCTGGGTGATTTAATACATCTGGATAAAAACCATATAACATTCTGTTTTCCAATTGTTGTTCCGCTATTAAATAACCATGTTTATTTTGATATTCTTCCCAACTGATTGGCAACATATTGTATTCCCATTTTCTTCCTGTTAATGGCTCATTGAGTTGATTATTCAAATCAAACGATGAAGATCCGCTAATTATTAATTGAACCTCTTTGAATTGATCCGTAATGATTTTAGACGTTAATCCGATACCTTCTATACGTTGGGCTTCATCAATAAATACAACTTTTGCTGTTCCGATAATTGAACGCAATTTTTCTGTATTTGGAAGTGTCATTAATTTTCGAACTTCTGGATCATCTCCGTCTAAAAATAAGAATTGTTTGTCCTCAATTATTTCCTTGATCAATGTTGTCTTACCAACTTGACGTGGACCAATCAACATTATCGCTTTTCCTCTTCCGAATTTCGCTGCGATTCTATCTTTTAACAATCGTGAATACATACCTCTATTTTCTACAAATATAGTACATTTTCACTTAAAGTCACAACTTTTGGTGATTATATTCACTTATAGTTATAACTTTTGGTGATTATATTCACTTACAGCTATGTTTTTAAGGTTTAAAATTCAAACGAATTTCGTTACTTTTTGAAATAAACAGGGATCAAAGATTTAATTTTATCGATTGTTTCTTGAACAGAAAGATCGCTTTTTCCTCCTGCTGCATTGGCGTGCCCTCCTCCTTCGAAATGTTCTGATGCCAATTTATTGACAGGATTATCACTTCCTTTTGAACGGAAGGATATTTTTACAATTCCATCTTTCTCTGCTAAAAATACAGCTACTTTCATTCCTTTAATTGAAAGCGCAATATTGACAAAGCCTTCTGTATCTCCTTTTTGATGCGGGAATTGTTCTAATTCTTCAGCAGTTAATGAGATAATCGCGAAGTTATAATCAAAATCGATTTCTAATTTTTGACTTAAAGCATAACCTTGTAATCGCAAACGCTCTAAACTATTGTTATCAAACGTTCGTTCGTGCACTAGATTATGAACAACTCCTGCATTGATTAATTTAGCTGCTAATTCATGTGTTCTTGGTTGAACGCTTGGAAAACGAAATGAGCCTGAATCGGTTACAATTCCTAAATATAAGGGTGTTCCGATTTTTTGATCTAATAATTCTTCATTTCCTGATTGAATGATTAATTCACAAATCAATTGCGATGTTGAACAAACACTTGTTTCTGAAACGGTTATAAAACAATAATCTTGTGGATGTAAATGATGATCTAGCATTATTTTTTTACAAGTCGCAGCTTCTAATAAGGCTTGCATTTCTGGTCCAACTCTATCTGTTGCGTTGTAATCTAATGAAAAGATTAAATCTGCATTTTGGAAATGTTCCACTACCTCCACAGAATGGTCTGTCATCGTTTGTATAGAATCAATCTCTTCTACCCAACGAATGTATTCTGGTGCTGGATCTGGATGACAAACTACAACTTGCCTTCCTAATTTTTTAATGAAATGATACAAACCCATTGAACTTCCTATCGAATCACCATCTGGTGAACGATGTGACGTGATTACAATATATTCGGCTGATTTTATTTCGTTGACGATGTCCTGGTATTTGTTCATTTTGTTTTATTTGATGTGCTGTGTGTTTTATTTTGAACCATAAAAGTGTCGAATATCAAAAGACTGAATTTCATTCAAATTCATAATAAGCCTGTTTATGGGCTATTCCTGTAATTTGATGCTTTTTGACATAAACTTGATATTCATGAATATCAAGGTCAAAAGTCCAATATTCTTAACCTTTTTCGTAACAAAGGTACAATATTTTCGCTTTATGTTTGTTTAAACATTTAAACCACATAGCCATGAAGCTAAAGATTAATTTCATACTTAAATCAGGAAAAGAGAAAGTACGTCCGGTTATTGCGACATTAAGTTTTGGTTACAAAGAATATGATGCCTTAAAAAAGAAAAGCATCTATAAAATAGTTACTTATTATACTGGCGTCACATTTCGCAAAGATGAATGGGATAATGAAAATGGAAGACCGTATAGTGATGTCAAATATGGAGCACAATTGCAGTTAAAGAAAAAGATTGAAGATGTTTTTCTGTATTTAGAATTAGACAACGATGTAAAGCAAAGTGGTGGAATAACACCTAAAATTCTAAAAAGCACATTGGATGAAAAACTAAAAGGAAAAGATTCATCAAAAACTGTAAATCGTATTCGTCTAGTTGAGTTTATAGAACAGGAACTAATTACATCCAACGAATTTACAGTAGGAACAATCAATCACTATAAAACACAACGAAACAAACTTGTAGCTTTTGAAAAAGAAATAGGAAAACAAATCTATACCACCGATTTAGACGCAGAATTATATTTAGCCTTTAAAACTCACGCTACAGCTTCAATGAATAAAAACAATGCTGTTTGGGGATGGCAAAAAGATTTCATATCAGTTCTAAGTAAAATCAGAAAAAAACACAAAATAAAGGTCTATAATCCGATTGAAGAAATTGCACCAAAGGACAAAGTAAAAATGAATGAACCGGATGCCTTGTATTTCACATTTGAACAAATAACTCAAATCATCAAGTACAAGCCTGAAACTGAAATGATGAAAAATGTAAAATTAATTTTATTAACACTCATTTTTACAGGTTGTAGAGAATCCGATGTTTCTAAAATTGAACCAAAGCACGTTTATAAAGGCAAAGGAGATACATTTAAGTACACCCAAATTTTGACAAAGAAAGGAGACGTAGAAATGATAGTTCCACTGTTAAAACCATTGGAAGATGCAATTAATGAAAATGGTGGTAAGCCTGCAACTCCTATCACTCAACAAAAGTTTAACATAGAGGTTAAAAATTTAATCCGTGATTGTGGATTGAAACATGACATTACACTTTCATACTTGGATAAAAAAGGTAAAAAACAATTTGCTGTTGGAAAATTCCACGAGTTCATTACTTCCCATATTGGAAGGAGAACCTTTATAACTAATCTCATCAATTTTATTCCAATCCCTGTTCTTACAAAAATGACAGGGCATAAATTGAAAGATAAAAGTGTCATTTTTATTTACAATAAAATGACCTTACTCGAAAATGCTGTACTTTTTAGAAAGTTATTAAAATTAATGTCAAAGGATTATCCCGATCATTTTTTAATTAAATTGATATAGTTAAAAGCAGAACGGTGTTCCATATTGAGAACACGGTTCTGCTTTTTTCACATTGAAATTTAGATTTAAGTGTACTTTAGATTCTCAATATACTCTGTAATGGAAGATTGAGGATAGCGAACTCTGCGCTGATTAATTTTGATCCGCTTTATCATTCCTTGCTTAACAAGTTTATACAGTGTATTAAAACTAACACCCAAAATGACCATTACTTCTTTTGCATCCAACAAAACTGTTTTTCCTTTCTCAATCTGTTCAGGTGTTGGGGTTGGATTTGGATTTGTTCCATAAATACTTTTAAATCTTGCAAACTCTCTGTGAAGTTCTGCTAATTGAGTTTTTAAGCTGTCAACTTCATTTGAAAGACTATTGACAGCTAAATGCAACAACTTTGATTCCATGATTTTTGATTTTAAGGGTTAAAATTTAATTTACTTTGATTATGGTTATTCATATTTCGGTTGGTTTCAATGCTTTTATTATTTCATCGTGTTTGTAATAAATTCGCCCTCCCAAATGGTAACATTTGAGGATTCCTTCTTTTGTCCATTTTCTAAGAGTTGGAAAACTAATTGACAAAAAGGATGCTGTTTGCTCACGAGAGTAAATGATTGTTGATGATTTAGACTTTTTCATATGTATTTTAATTTGTCATATGGAATACGCCATGTTATATTCATTGGTGCTTGCGCAATTTTGTTTGCATGGCTATTTCATGATTGTTTATTTTTGATTTATTTTTTCTTCGATTACTTGTTTTACAATTGGTATTATACTAGGATTTTCACCCAATTGCATAAATGAACCTAGCAAAGATTGAAAGGCTTCTTCTCCTAGTTTTTCTTTATAGACATTCAGCACATAAATTAATTGTTCATCGGTATATCCTTCTAAAACAGATTTTTGAGTTTCTTGAGTTTCTTTTGAATTTCCATTTAAAGGTTCACTCAGAGTTTTACCATCGGTTATTTTTGAAAGTAACCCTGATTGAGAAAACAGACTAATCAAATCTTTCATAGATGCTCCATCTTTGGCTTCCGCTTCAAGTGTTGCAATTTTCTTTTTTAGTTCGCTGTTTTTTGTTTTGTATTCTTCAACGGTTTTAGTGAGTTCTATGAATTCTCTTTCTTTTTTGTATTTCTCCAATTCCTGAGCGACTATTTTATCAATATCTATTTGAGTTGCTTTTCTTTCTGACAATTCGTACACATATTTTTCATAGTTTCTCGATAGACCTCGGTAGAGCAGAATTTCTATAATTTCTGTTTGAGCGGTAATAAAATCTCGATAAGAATAAAAACAAGTCAAGTCTTTTGTACGAGGCATTATCTTTTCAGAATCAACCCGAATTTCATATTCAAAGTTGACTTTGTTTTGTTGTTTCAATAATAAATGTTTGTAAAACTTTTGGATGGAAGCCTCCGTGTAAATGATTCTCTTTTCCATGATACTTCTGTTTAATGTTACTTAATTTGAATTTCAAAACCGACTAAAATCGACATCATCTTCCCAAGGATCTTGTTTGGATTGTTTTTCCGATTCTTTTAAATTGATTTTCTCTTTTTCAATATCGTTTTCTTCACTTTTTTCAGATAACTTTTGAATATTAGAGATGGTGGAATCCAATACCTCTTTGTTTTCAGGTATTTCAAATTCTTTTGATTTATCGGAATTAATACCATTAAGACTAGAGGAGTTAGTATTTTTGAGCATCAAAGTAGATAGCCAATCATCCTTTAATCCGTTAATTCGTTCTTTGAAAGTTGTATTTTCTTCTCTATACTCTTTTGATTTAGCAACTCCGTGAGCAATTGTTCCCATTGCAACACCCCTGATAAGTCCTGTTTTATCACCGATATAATTTCCTCCAAAAGCAAGTAGAATTCCTGCTAATGGAGAAAACTTACCCAATGATGCACTAAGAACGGGAGCAATCACTCCG
>JACOTM010000103.1 GCA_016178305.1 Flavobacteriia bacterium
ACTCCTTGATTTTAAATGATCTTCGGTATACCGAAGCCTTTTTCATGGAAAAAAGATAGATGTTGCTGTGCCCGTTGTGGCGTGTGGGAGCAGAAAACTGTCTTTGATTTACTTGTTTGTCCTTTATATTCAATTTTCAAAAGTTGTTACGGTTCATTTTCTTGGAATCTCAAACGACAAACTTCTAAGGAAAACAAAACCAAAAAGCACAAAAAAGAAACACCAACCACCCCTTAAACACCTGTATTTATGAGGGGAATGATTAAAAAGAAAAACAGACACAAAACAAGCTGAAAGCCTTATGAATAAAGGGATTGAGTAGAAAATATAATTGTTAATAAGTTTTTCGGATTTAACGGACTGGAACGACCGTTTTAGACGATTTCGGACAAAAAGAAAGCCTCCGTCAGTTGACAGAAGCTTCTTTATTTTTCTTTTATATCTTTTTTGTTAGTTTACCGTTGCCGATAACTCTGCACCTGCTTTAAATCTCGGTTTTTTCTTGGCTTTTATTTGTAAAACCGCTCCTGTTTGTGGGTTTCTTCCTGTTCTTGCAGGAACATCTTGAACATCAAACGTACCAAAGCCTATTAAAGTAAGTTTATCGCCACTCTTTAAAGTTTCTGTTACCGTTTCGGTAAATGCTTCTAAAAATGCTTTTGCTTCTGTTTGTGGCTTGCCTGTCTTACTTGCAAGCGTACTGATTAATTCTGCTTTATTCATTATTGTTTGTTTTTAATTTGATTTTTCACCGTAAGGAATATGAACCAAGCATATAGAACAAAATGGATTAGAAAATAATACAATCCATCATTTAGAAATTTAATTAGTTCTATAAGGGGCTTTAGAATAAAATAAATTGGATAACCACTTCTTGCTATAAAAATGTCCATGACTACTAAACCAAGTAAAAACAACCATATTAACAGCAACAACAACTTAGTTCCTCTCGGATTAAAAATAATAAGTCCGATTACCAATAAATATTCAATATTGAGCAAAAGGTAAAACACATCATACATAATTTGGTAGAAAATCCAAATTATGTAGATAATTAGAACATATATTAAGAGCGTTTTCCTAGAGGATTTAGAAACTTTACCAAATAAATTCATTCTTATTTTAGATTATAGTACGCTGATTTGTCCTCGCCAAGACCTTGTAATACTCCGAACTGTGGATGTTGTTTTAATAAGTCATCAAGTAGCATTATCCTTGGTTGTGCATCTGTTCCATTTTTTGTTGCAACAATGACACCCCCTGCGGCGTTTTTCCCCAAATAAACGGCATAATGTCCATTGTAATAATCCCCGTTCATTTTGTACGCCATTCTGATTATTGTCTGCCCAGGAATAGCCTTATTAGGCGCAACATTTTCATAATTGGACGCTAATTGATTGTCTGCGGTATTATCTTTCATGCAGTTTGAATAATTAACTTGCCTATCTTGGGTTAAAGCCAATGCAAATTCCCAACAATTATAATTATCCCCGTTAAATATATCCGTTTCACTATAAACTCCATCAGCGTGTTCATATATATAAGAATCCGTGTTATTGTACCAATGTTCAAGTGCTTGCCCCAAAAATTTATTAAAATTTGCATCTGAGGTAAAATAATTCCAAGCATAATTATATTGCTCTCTTGGGGTGAACTTCGTGCTTTTACCATCGGTACTATAATATCCAAGAAACTCACCTGCTTTTTTAGGGTCGGTACTGTAAGTGGCTTTGTATTCCGTACCGTTTGCTTTTATCATTCGTGCTTGACCTTCAATCGGATCAAGTGTAAAAGTTTCGCCATTGTCCAACTTAAAGGAATAAGTTTGGTCGCATGAGTATGTTTCAGTTACTTCAATATTCTTAGGAGCGGGATTAAGAGTTTTATGATAAGGCTCTTTTGCAGGACCACCCTCTAAACCTAATGGGTCAACAAAATAAATAGGATTATTGTTGAAAGCAACATAAGGACTTTGATTGGGGTATTTTGCCATCAATGGGTCTAAGGTCAACCAACGTCCTAAGCGGGGGTCATATTGTCTATAATCCGTTGTATAGCTATTTCCATTTCCTTTTACCTCATTATCAGCCTCGTAACCATTAAACCCATAGCGGAGCCCGTTATTAGAGACAGTTCTACCATCTAGCTGAACCCCAAACCCACTATAATCATTAATACTCAATATGTTCACAGTATAATTACTTACACTAGAAGTATTTGTCGTTTGAGGAATTTTAATATCAGATATTACAGCATTTACATTCCCCAAGTGATTACTCAATTCATAACTCTTGTTTCCAAGAATCGAGCTAACATTTGTAGAATTATTTGTGCTATACATATTTATATTTTGGTTTAACATTCCTAATCGAGATGAACCAAATATATGATTTTCTTTCAAATTATACAATACTTGTGAATTATTAACCTCATGCTCATAAACAGATAATTGATTTCCTTGAGCATCCAAAATGTAATACGTACTTTTCTCTAATACTCCTGTTTGGTTATTCACGACATGTTTTGCTATTCTATGACCCATAGCATCGTAATCAAATTTTATATTTTTAGCATTTGATTGAGTAGAACGTATTATTTCTTTCACTTTTCCACTAACACTCCATACAATAAAATCAATA
>JACOTM010000096.1 GCA_016178305.1 Flavobacteriia bacterium
GTAAAAATCAAGAAGAAAATTATCAGAATTAATACATAAATTTGTAAAAATAACGGCTAGATAAAAACGCTCTTTTTTAATATTAAAATGACTGGTCAATTAACTCCGGAATGGGGTGGTCAACATCACTGGAATATGCACATATATTTTATTCAACATTTTTTTTTGAATAAAAGTAGTCAATAAAATCGTCTAAATATATAGTTCAACTATTAAAATGTAATTTGATAAATATTTAAAAACTATTATATTCTACTATTTTATCATTTGAGTTAAAAATTTGGCACATAACAAATAGGCGATTGAACATAATTTTAAAGATTTTCTCATTAAGAATCTCTCTAAATCAATAATTTTTCCCTTGCCATTTTTTTGATTCAACTAATTCTTTTCTTATTTTTTCAACAACCTCAAAATTTTTAAACCCACCCCAATTAGGGGCAACTAAAAGATGTTTAGGTGATTCGCTTGTGAAACGTTCAATAAATATTGAAGGTCGCAAAAGTGTTATAAATTCACTGATAAAGCGAACATATTCATCTAATTCAAATAAATCATACTTTTCGGGATATTTTGCAAATTCTTTTTCCATCATTGTATGCTTTACAATTTGTAACTGATGTATTTTTAACGTTTCGATTGGTAATTTAGAAATTTCAATGGCATGCTGCATCATTTCTGCTCTTGTTTCACCAGGTAAACCTAAAATAATATGAGCGCCTAAATGAATTCCTTTGTCCTTCGCTAGCTCGTAAGCCGCAATAGTTTCTTCGTACGTATGGCAACGGTTAATTCTTTCTAATGTTTTATTTAAAGTGCTTTCTACTCCAAATTCTAATGAAACATAATTGTTTTTTGCCAAATCACTTAAAAAATCAATTAATTCCTCATTGATACAATCTGGTCGAGTTCCAATAACAAGTCCTACAACTTTAGGATGACTTAAAGCTTCTAAATACAATTCTTTCACCAATTGAATATCCGCATAGGTATTGGTATAAGATTGAAAATAAGCTAAATATTCTTGTGTTTTATATTTTTTCGAAAAAAAGAAAATTCCATCTTCTAATTGTTTAGCAATGTCTTTTCTTTTAGAAGTGTATGCTGGACTAAAAGTTTGATTATTACAATAGGTACATCCACCCTGTCCTTTTGAACCATCTCTATTTGGACAAGTAAATCCTGTGTTCAAAGAGATTTTTTGCACACGACCACCAAATTTCTCTTTTAAAAAGCTTGCGTAATTATTATACAAAAAATCCATTTCAAAATCATTTACTCAGCAATCATTATCCAATACGAGCCACCGTGTTTTTCAACATTTTTCAAATTTTCATGTTTCCAAATCGGGGCGATTATAGCACTTAATTCTTTGTCTTCGCTGATAAAATAATTAGGTAAAATAGTTTTGTATTTTTTTGGATTTGCTAGTACAAATGCCGCTAAAACATATTGCTCATTATAGAAACGATCACACATAAATTGGGGGTAATCATAAGGTAAATAAATATCATGAATATGTATGATAACGCCTTTTTTCAAATAAGGTAATAATTCTAAAAAACAAACTGTGGCATCTGAGTTTGAAAAACATCTGTGTGAATTATCGATAAATAAGATGTCATTTTCCTCCAACGAATTGATAATAAACTGTAAATCATTTAATTTCTCAAATGGTTCACGAATAACTTTATCCGCCAAATGATCAATATTTGCTCGTGGATATGGGTCTATTGAAGTTATTTTGGCATCTAATTTTAAATCTGAAATGGCTTTTCGAGCAACTTTTGTTGAATTACCTGAGCCTATTTCTATATATTGCTTTGGTTTATACATGGCGATAATTCCATACAATCCAACAATATCTAGTCCTGGTAAAAATTCATTGTTCCATGCAGGAAGATTTTCATTTTTCTCTATCGAGCTATCTTGAATCGTATGAATATTTGCTGAAAGATGCAAAAAATCATGTAAGGTTTGTTTGTACATCGCTCTATTTTCGTCGATAATTTTATACAAAAGTGAATGAGCTGGTTTTCCATGTCCTTGTCGTGGCTGAGGAGTAACCGTGTAATCCAAATGTACTGTTTGAAATCTTGGAGAGATAAATCTATATAGTGATTTTAATTTTTCTTTCATAATTAATAAATAAAGCTCAAATATCATGTTTGTTTTTTGAAATTGCAAATAACCAAACAATTCAAAATTTTGACTTCTACTTCGCTCAGTCTAAAATTCATTTTTTATCTTGAAATTCCAATTTTCAACTTCTTCCCTTTGATTTTTTCATCTTTAATCGCAGCTAATACTTGTCGAATTTTCTTTCTATTAACCGCTGCATACGAAGTAAAATCTTGAACAATAATCAAACCTAAATCATCTTTCTCTAAGTTTCCTTTCTTGGATAAAAAGCCGACAATATCAATCTTGTTGATTTTATCTTTTTTCCCACCACTCATATATAACGTTTCCCATTTCGGCTCTTTCGGAATACCATTACGATGAATAAAAGCATCTTTTGTCAATGGTAAATGATAATGAATAATGTATTTTATCTCTGGAATATCCAATCCTCTCGCAGCTAAATCAGTTGTAACCAAATAATTGGAACTTCCATTTCTAAATTTGATCAATGTTCGTTCACGTTCAGCTTGTTCTAAACCACCATGAAAAAAAGTAACTACGATTCCTAAATCTGCCAAAAATTCAGCAACTCGCTCAACTGGTTCTCGATGATTGCAGAATATTATTGTTGGTTCATTTGAATTTTGACATATCAAATCAAACAGAGATTGTAATTTATCTTTCTCAGCTGAAACAACCATTTTCAAAGTCAAATTATCTGATTTTTCGACCAAATAATTGATTTCAATTGAATCTTTAATTCCTGTAAAAGTTGGAATCTCTCTCATTTCAGTTGCGGAAACCAACATTCTTTTTTTCAATCCTTTGGTATAAGCCAAAATGTACTCCATTTGATCATAGAATCCCATTTCTAAAGATTTATCAAATTCATCTAAAATAAGCGTAGAAACGTTTTCTAAATCTAAATTCCCACGTTGAATATGATCGCAAATTCTTCCTGGAGTACCGACTAAAACTGCTGGAGCTTGAATAAAATTGTTTTCTTCCACCCGCATCGAATGTCCTCCATAAGTTGCATTCACTTTAAAAGGCGTTCCTAAAGATCTAAAAACAGATTCTATTTGTATCGCTAATTCTCTTGTAGGCGTAATGATTAATGCTTGAACATGATTTTGTTTATCATCCAAAAAGCGTAACAAAGGCAATAAAAAAGCCAATGTTTTCCCTGAACCTGTTGGCGATAACAAGACACAATCTTGATGTGTTTTGTTCACATCTAAAGATTCTTTCTGCATCTCATTTAGCGATGCTATTTTTAAATTTTTTAATGCTTGTTCAATGTATTTCTCCATAATTCATTATTTCCGATCTCCACTCCAAGACCACTTTTTCTTTTTTGAACGTTCTTCTTTAGGAGCTTGAGCTGTATTATTTTTTCTATTTGGAGCATTTTGTTGTTTATTCGCTGCCATTGCTGCTTTTTTCTTTTTATTCGGTTTAACCGGCTTATCAGCCACAGGAGGCACCAAATTTTGCGCTGGATATGGGTGCTCTGAAACTACAGGTATTTTAATTGAAATCAGCTTTTCAATATCTTTCAAATAGGGACGTTCTTCTATGTCGCAAAATGAAATTGCTTTTCCACTTGCTCCAGCTCTTCCAGTTCGACCAATACGATGAACATAGGTTTCAGGAACATTTGGAATTTCATAATTTATAACGAAAGCCAATTCATCAATATCAATGCCACGAGCTGCTATATCTGTTGCAATTAAAACTCTTATGGTTTTATTTTTGAAGTTTTTCAACGCATTTTGGCGGGCATTTTGAGATTTATTCCCATGAATTGCCGCTGCTTTGATTTCTTTTTTAGCTAAATAAGTAACTATTTTATCAGCACCATGTTTTGTCCGAGTAAATACTAATATTGAATCATTTTTATCATTTTCCAATACATGAACTAGCAATTCTCTTTTCAATTTCGCATCACAGAAATAAACTTCCTGTTGAATCTTTTCAGCTGTGGATGAAATTGGTGTTACTTCAACTTTTTCTGGATTATTTAAGATTGTACTTGCCAATTGCATAATTGATGGTGGCATTGTAGCTGAAAAAAACAAAGATTGTCTTTGAGTCGGGATGATTCTTAAGATTTTTTGAACATCATGAATGAATCCCATGTCCAACATTCTGTCTGCTTCATCCAAAACAAATAATTCAATGTGTGAAAGCTTAATAATTCCTTGTGAAACTAAGTCAATTAGACGACCTGGAGTTGCGACTAAAATATCAATTCCTGCTCTTATTTGATTAACCTGCGAAGATTGAGAAACACCTCCAAAAATCACAGCATGCTTTAAGGGTAAGTTTCTACCATAACTTGCAAAGCTTTCGTCAATTTGAATGGCTAACTCCCTTGTTGGTGTTATAATAATTGCTCTAATTTTCCGAGCCCCTTTTTCCTGTTCTTTTTTGGCACTTAATAATTGTAAAATCGGAATTGCAAACGCGGCTGTTTTTCCAGTACCTGTTTGTGCGCATCCTAATAAATCTGTTCCTTTTAAGATAATAGGAATCGCTTTTTGTTGAATTGGTGTTGGTTTTTCGTATCCTTCCTCTTTTAATGCTTTTAAAATTGGATCAATAATTTCTAATTGTTCAAATAACATACTATACAGAATCTCCTAAATTATTTCTAAAATCAGAATCAAATGGAGATTTTCATGTACAAAGATACCAAAACAAAAGTTAGAAATACAAAAAAGCCGTCGCTAACAAGTTAGAAACGGCTTTTTCGCGCTAAAATATAAAAAACTTACTTTTTAATCACTTTCACATTTCGAGTGATTCCGTTGTTCGTTTGAATTGATACCAGATAAATTCCGCTTTCTAAATTTGAAACATTCACATTTTGACTTGCAGTTGTCAATATTTCCGTTTTCACTTCTTTTCCTGATAAATCAATGATTCTCAAAATTGGATTTTCTCCATTATTGAATTTGTGTTCAACTATTAATTGATTATCTGTAGGGTTTGGAGCGACATTAAACATTTCATCATCCGCAATTGAAACAATTCCAGTTGAACTTTGATTACTATAATTTCCTCTAACAACTATTGTTTGGGAGCTACTAGCTGCTGGCATTCCATCATCTGTAGCATTAATATCAATATAAAACAATTGACTATTCTCATCTGTCAATAATCCCGTCATATCAAAAGTACATTCATATTCTTTAAATGTCGGCGTATCTTTTGTTAACACATAGGAAAAATGATTTGGTTCAGAACTCGTTAACACAGCAGTTACATTTTGATTCAATTCAGGAGTTGTAACACCAATTGTAAACGTTATTTCATCGATGTACAATGATTTTTTCAAAGTATCTCCTGTATAAACATCAATGGTATCACAAATAAACTCATTCATAATTAGCGGCGGAACATTTCCTAAATTTGCAAGGTTAAAATAAATTTCTTGATTATCTAAAAAATCAATTTGATCTGCATTGTTATATGGCCCATCAAAAGCAGTTCCTAAAGCATCAAAAGTGCCCACTTGAAAATAATTCACACCATCTCCTTGATTCACTCCCACTGTTGCAGGAGAACCTCCAAACCCACCAACTCCATTTGAAGCATCACCTGTAGTCCAATTCATATCTCCGTAACAAAATGAAACATTATTTCCATTTGGAACAAGAGAGTCATTGCCATTTGTAATAATTAATTGAAAAGTATTCGATAAATCACTGTGAACATTAAAATACCCTACATTTTCCCATTTAATAATCAATGCTGAAGGGGTAATTTTATAATAAACCAAACCACTCAAAGAATCTCTCGTATCCACATCTCCCCAAAAAGGAGCGATCATATTATAGGAAGCATCTGGAAAAGGCAATGCCGTATAAGTCATATAAGGTCCTGCAAATGATACATTACCATTATTATTGATATACACAGACTGATATTGAACACCATAGAAATCAAAAACAAAAGGAAGATTGATCAAATCTGTTGAACCATCATCATTTCTGTAATCAGGCAAAGAATCTCCAATAAAAGGTACTACTGAAAAAGAAGAATCTAAATCCAATAGACAGTTGCAAACCGAAGAGCGATTTTTACTAGCTTGAATTTGCTCAAATGATGGATGAATAATCTGATTAGGCGTATTTGAATTTGGGAAAACATATTTCGCCTGCGCGTCTAATTGCCCATTTTGTTTTAAAATATCATAATTCTGTGGAGTTATTAATATCGTATTTTGACTAAATGCAATTGTAGATACAATTCCAAATAAAAATGTAATAATTTTTCTCATGTGAATAGTAATTAAATTAATGTAAGTACAATATACTTTTTATTCTTTAATTAATATACGAACTTGTGTAAAACAAACCTTCAAATGAAAATTTTTGATTTTTCATCGAACCTAATCAATCAAATTTAATATGTTACGGCTATGCCCCCTACTTAACGGCTCTAATTTCATCCAATCAATTGTGAAAACAATGCTTGATTTTCATTTAAATATTGAAAATTAAAGTTTAAATTCTCCAAGCGCTTGCATATTTGTTCAAAATCATTTTTTTCTTTCAATTCAATCCCTACAACCGCTGGCCCGCTTTCTCTATTATTTTTTTTTGAAAATTGAAAATAAGTAATATCATCATTTTCACCTAACACTTCGGTAACAAATAATCGAAGCGCACCTGGTCGTTGAGGGAATTGTATTAAGAAATAATGCTTTAATCCTTCATAGAATAAGGAGCGTTCTTTTATTTCTTCTGTACGCATAATATCATTGTTACTTCCACTCACCACACAGACGACCACTTTTCCTTTTATTCTTGGAGCGCATAAATTTAAGGCCGAAATAGTTAAAGCTCCCGCAGGTTCAACAACAATTGCTTCTTCGTTGTATAATGACAATATGGTACTACAAACCAATCCTTCTGGAACTAAAATCACCTCATCTAATTTATCTTTACAGATTTCAAATGTTAACTCTCCTACTCTTTTGACAGCTGCACCATCTACGAATTTATCGATTTTTTCCAAGGTTGTATTCACTCCGTTATATATCGAATTTTTCATTGAACTTGCTCCAAATGGTTCGACTCCTATGATTTTTGTTTTTGGACTCAATGCTTTAAATACCGTACACATTCCGGCAGCCAATCCACCCCCTCCAATCGGGACAAAAAGGTAATCAATCGGGCTTACAGAATCTTCCAATATTTCCAGCGCTACTGTCCCTTGTCCTGCAATAACCATCTCATCGTCAAAAGGATGAATAAATGCTTGTTTGGTTTGAGTAGCAAATTCCACTGCTTCCAAATAAGCATCATCAAAAGTATCTCCTTTCAATACAACATCAACCCAGTGTTTTCCAAATAATTCTACTTGCTTTATTTTTTGTTTTGGTGTTGTTAAAGGCATAAAAATTGTTCCTTTAACATTCAATAAATTACAAGAATAAGCCACCCCTTGCGCATGATTCCCTGCACTGGCGCATACCACTCCTTTGGATTGAAGAAAAGTAGTCAAATGAAACATTTTATTATATGCCCCTCTTAATTTATATGATCGAACTAACTGTAAATCTTCTCGTTTAAGAAAAATTTCAGAAGCATAACGATCTGATAAATTTACATTTTTCATCAACGGCGTATGAAAAACAATTTTTTGCAAAGCTTTATGTGCTTTTTCTATTTTTTTTAAGGTTACCATGCCATCCTATTATAATATCTGTATGTAAATTATGATTGTATCCTCAGCTCATCATAAAAAAAGCTGAATGATTCACTCCAATTGACTTCATTTCTATCATTGCTCCTCGCAATACAATTCCCACTACTTCGATTGAATGATTTCGGATCGCTTTGTTCACTGAAATTAATGTTCGATTGTCAACTCCATTATCTTTTCCTTCATTGAAATTTTCACCAATTACATCAGTATCGATTTTCTTCATGAAATCAGCTAATAATGATTTACAAGCATGATCAAATAAATAACAACCGTATTCAGCAGTATCAGAAATCACACGGTTCATTTCGTATAATTTTTTACGTGCAATGGTGTTTGCGATTAATGGTGCTTCGTGCAATGACTCATAATATGCTGATTCTTCTTTGATTCCACCTTCAACCATTAATTCGTATGCTAATTCAACTCCTGATTTTACAAAAGCAACCATCAACAATCCATTATCAAAATATTCTTGCTCGCTTATTTTTGCTGTAGCAGACGTTTTTTCAAATTGTGTTTCAGCAGTTTGCGCTCTCCAAATCAATAACTTTTCATCGTTATTTTCCCAATCTTCCATCATTCCTTTTGAGAAAGTTCCACTCATGATATCATCTAAATGCTTCGCAAATAAAGGACGTAAAATCTCTTTCAACTCTTCCGCTAATTCATTTGCTTTTAATTTAGCAGGATTAGACAAACGATCCATCATTGCTGTTAAACCTCCTTGTTTTAACGCTTCTGTAATTGTTTCCCAACCATATTGAATCAATGTTGCTGCATATTCTTTATTGATTCCTTTTTCAGCCATTTTATCAAAACAAAGAATAGAACCAGCTTGAAGCACACCACATAAAATTGTTTGCTCTCCCATTAAATCAGATTTTACCTCAGCTACAAAAGATGATTTCAATACACCTGCTTTGTGTCCACCTGTACCAGCAGCGTAAGCTTTTGCTAAATCCCAACCTTTTCCTTCTGGATCATTTTCTGGATGAACTGCGATTAATGTCGGTACACCAAAACCTCTTTTGTATTCTTCACGCACTTCTGTTCCAGGGCATTTTGGCGCCACCATGATTACAGTGATATCTTTCCGAATTTCCATCCCTTCTTCTACAATATTAAATCCATGAGAATAAGATAAAGCAGCTCCTTTTTTCATTAAAGGCATAATTGCTTTAACTACTTGTGTATGTTGTTTATCTGGAGTTAAGTTTAACACTAAATCAGCTGTTGGAATTAATTCTTCACACGTTCCAACTGCAAAACCGTTATCAGTTGCATTTTTCCAAGAAGCTCTTTTTTCTTCGATTGCTTCTTTTCTTAAAGTATATGAAACATCTAATCCTGAATCTCTCAAGTTCAATCCTTGATTCAATCCTTGCGCTCCACAACCTACAATGACTAATTTCTTTCCTTTTAAAGCTTCAACACCATTGAATTGAGATTGATCTAAAAATTCACAAACTCCTAATTGGTTTAATTTTTCTCTTAATGATAATTTATTGAAATAGTTTTCCATTTTATTAGATTTTTAGAGATTAGACATTAGAAATTAGACCTATCATTGATTCAAAAGAAGAATTTATTCTATCCATCTGTTTGAATCTAACTTCTAATTTCTAAAAATCTAAGTTCTAGTTATTTGACATTTCTTCTAAGTACGTTTCCAACGTTTTCATTGGTTTTGAAATTGCGATTCTTCCTGATTTTACGTATTCTAAAATTCCGAAAGGAACAAGTGCATCAAACAATCCCTTTAATTCATTTTCGTGCCCTGTTTTTTCTATAATTGTAAAACCTGACTCAACGGTTAAAATACGCGCATGATGTGCTCTTATAATTTTTTCAGCATCAAATCGATTGGCTAACATTTTAGTTGGTATTTTATACAAAGCAATTTCTTGAAAAACAACCTCACCGTCTGTATGGTAAAACACTTTCAGGACTTCTACTAATTTCTCAATCTGCCCCACCACTTTTTTAGCTTGGTCTTCCGTCATTTGAGCAACAATCGTATAACGATAAACCCCTTTCACTTCTGATTCAGAAGCAGTGATACTTTCAATATTGATGTGTCTTCGTGTAAAGACAATTGTCACACGATTCAACATTCCAACACTGTTTTCTGTAAATATTGATATGTTATATAATTTTTCCATATTTCTTTTTTTATTTAGACTACAAGATTCAAGATTGCATGATTCAAAACTTTATGATTATTTAGTCTTGAATCTTATTGTCTTTTATCTATTTCAAGACAATCTAATTTCTGATACTGAGGCTCCTGTTTCTACCATTGGGAAAACATTCTCTTCTTGTTCAACAATAATTTCTAATAAATAAGCGCTTTTAGAATTTAATAAATCATCTAAAGCTCCATCTAATTGAACTCTTTCTTCAATTTTCACAGCTTCTAAACCATAACCTCTTGCAATTGCACAGAAATCAGGATTTACAATGTCCGTGAATGAATATCTTTTCTCAAAAAACAATTGCTGCCATTGACGAACCATTCCTAAGAAATTATTATTCAAGATGATAATTTTCACATCTACTTTCGATTGTAAAATTGTACCTAATTCTTGAATGGTCATTTGGAAACCTCCATCACCTACAATTAAAATAGCCATTTTATCAGGATTACCTAATTTCGCTCCAATTGCAGCTGGCAATCCAAATCCCATTGTGCCTAATCCACCTGAAGTAATGTTATTATTCGACTCTTTGTATTTGTAATAACGAGAAGTAACCATTTGATGCTGACCTACATCTGTAACAATTATCGCACGTCCATCTGTTTTTTTAGATAATTTATGAACTACCTCAGCCATTTTCAATTCATTTTTCACAGGGTGAATAACATTTTGAATAATTTGCTCATTTTCGACTGCTTCTAAATCTCTAAATTGTTGAATCCATTGATAATGTTTTTTAGGTTCGATCCATTTAGTCAATTCTTGTAATGCCTCATTTGCATCTGCATGAATTGCAATTTTTGTGTCAACAATTTTACCTAATTCTGATTTATCAATGTCTATATGAATAATTTGTGCTTGTTTCGCATATCGAGACGTATCACCAGTTACACGATCATCAAAACGCAATCCAATACCAATTAACACATCACATTCATTGGTTAAAACATTTGGTGCATAGTTCCCATGCATTCCCAAATATCCAACATATTGAGAGTGATTTGCTGGAATTGCTCCTAAACCTAATAACGTTGAGGCAACAGGTATTCCCGATTTCTCAGCAAATTCAACCAATGCTTTTTCAGCACTTGATAAGATAATTCCTTGACCAACTAATAAATACGGTTTTTTAGCCCTATTTAATAATTCAGCCGCTTTTTTAACTTCCTCCACATCTAATTTTGGAGAAGGATTATAACTTCTGATTTCGCCAAATGGTTTGTATTCAAATTCAGTTAAACCAAACTGAGCGTCTTTTGTTATATCAATTAACACTGGTCCTGGTCTTCCTGAACGGGCAATGTAAAAAGCTTTTGCTAATGCTGGCTGAATATCTTCTGCTCTTGTAACTTGAACATTCCATTTTGTAACTGGCATAGAAATACCAATAACATCCGTTTCTTGGAAAGCATCCGTACCTAATAAATGTGATGCTACTTGACCAGTAATACATACTACTGGCGTCGAATCAATCATGGCATCTGCAATACCTGTGATTAAATTTGTCGCACCCGGACCTGATGTTGCGAAACAAACTCCAACCGTTTTAGATGTTCTCGCATATCCTTGTGCAGCGTGAATCGCACCTTGTTCATGTCGTACCAAATGATGCGTTATCGAATCTCTAAAATCATACAAAGCATCATATATTGGCATAATAGCGCCTCCAGGATAACCAAATATGGTTGAAACCCCTTCCGCTACTAAGCATTTCATTACTACTTCTGCTCCTCTTATTTTATTATTTTCCATTTTATATTAAAATTTAGAATCAAGACTATAAGAAAACAGATTTTAAGACTAATATTTTTTTGTCTTTTTTCTTTCTTCTTATGATCTTTTGTCTATTCCCTATTTATCAGTTATACAACCCAATGAGGCGCTTGATACACTTTTAGCATATTTAAACAACACTCCACTTTTCACGGGATAATCTGGTTGTTTCCAATTTGCTTTACGTTGCGCTAATTCGTTTTCATCAACGTTTAATGTGATTTCGTTTTTCTGAACATCAATTGTAATTAAATCTCCATCTTGAACTAATCCGATCAATCCACCTTCAAATGCTTCGGGTGTAATATGCCCTACCACAAATCCGTGCGTACCACCTGAAAAACGACCATCTGTAATTAAAGCAACTTTATCCCCCAAACCTGCCCCCATAATTGCAGAAGTTGGTTTCAACATTTCAGGCATTCCTGGACCACCTTTTGGACCACAGTATCGAATAACAACAACATCCCCTGCTTTAATTTTACCTTCCCGAACACCATCTATGATCGTAAATTCATCTTCAAAAACTACAGCTGGACCTTGGAAATATTCTCCTTCATGTCCGCTAATTTTGGCAACTGAACCTTCGTTTGCTAAATTCCCATAAAGAACTTGTAAGTGACCTGTTTCTTTGTAAGGCGCTTCGAATGGCAAAATCACGTCTTGACCTTCGATTAATGAAGGAACGTCTTTTAAATTTTCTGCGATTGTTTTTCCTGTTACAGTTAAACAATCACCGTGTAAGATCCCTTTTTCTAACAATAATTTCATTACTGCTGGAACACCACCTACACGATGTAAATCTTCCATCATGTATTTTCCACTTGGTTTTAAATCCCCTAAAACAGGAGTTTCATCACTCATTTTTTGAAAATCATCAATCGTCAATTTAACACCAACCGTATCAGCAATTGCAATCATGTGTAAGACTGCATTTGTTGACCCACCTAATACCATAATGATTCGAAGCGCATTTTCAAACGCTTTTCTTGTCATAATATCAGAAGGCTTAATATCATTTTCTAATAGGTAACGAATTGCCTTTCCTGCTTGTTGCACTTCCAAATCTTTCTCAACACTTTTCGCAGGATTAGAAGAACTATATGGCAAACTCATTCCTAACGTTTCAATTGCCGAAGCCATTGTATTGGCTGTGTACATCCCCCCACAAGCTCCTGCTCCTGGACAAGCATTTTTGATGATTCCTTTAAAATCCTCAGGGGTAATTTGATCATTTAATTTTTTACCCAACGCTTCAAAAACAGAAACGATATTCAATGATTCACCTTTCCATTTACCAGAATGAATTGTTCCACCGTACACCATAATCGATGGACGATTTAAACGTCCCATTGCCATCACTGATCCCGGCATATTTTTATCACAACCAACGACAGCTATTAAAGCATCGTAATACTGAGCGCCCATTACCGTTTCCATCGAATCAGCAATTACATCTCTTGAAACTAAAGAATAACGCATTCCTCTAGTTCCATTTGAAATACCATCACTCACTCCGATTGTATTAAAGATCAATCCCACTAACTCTGACGATTGAACAGCTGCTTTCACATCTTTCGCCAAGTCATTCAAGTGCATATTACATGTATTTCCTTCATAACCCGTACTTGCAATACCAACTTGTGCTTTTTTCAAATCTTCTTCAGTCAAACCGATACCATACAACATTGCTTGCGCTGCTGGTTGAGTTTCATCTTGTGTAATTGTCTTACTGTATTTATTCAGTTCCATGATAATTTCTTTCGTTATTTAGAAATAAACTTCTTTGTATTCATTCGTTGACACTCTTCTTTTATAAGCTCTTTGAATTAAATAACTATTTGACTCTTCCCATTTTAAAGGAAAATTATATGCATCCATTTTTTTTATTCCAACTACTTCAGCTGCTGTTCCACAAAAAAATGCTGCATCTGCATTCAATACTTCTTCGGGTTTAAAAAACCGTTCCTCTACTTCCAATTTCAATTCTTTTGCTAATTCAAAAACAGTTGATCTAGTGATACCTGCTAAAATATTTCCAAGAGGTGCTGTCGTTAATTTTCCATCTTTCTCAAAAAAGAAATTTGCACCTGGACCTTCTGCTATATACCCATTCATATCTGTTAATAGTGCTTCATCAAATCCTTTTGCTTTTGCTTCAGAAGTTGCTAAAATGCTATTCGTATAATGTCCAACTACTTTCGCTTCCACATGACATGCTCTCGGATTTGGTCTTTGATATGAAGACAACATTACATTTAACATATTATCCCCTAAATATTTCCCCCAACTCCAAGCAGCAATTAAAACATGTACTTCTTTTGTAGGAGTTAAGGACATATTTTCACCCAAGTAAACCAAAGGTCTGATATAAGCATCTTTCAAGTTATTTTTTTCTAATACTTGATACGTCAATCTTTCTAATTCTTCACTTGTGTAAGGTAATTCTATATGCATCATTTTTGCTGAATAATGCAAACGATCAAAATGTTCTTTCGCTTTAAAAACCCTTGTTCCATCTGGAGTATCATACGACCGAATACCTTCAAACACACCATTTCCGTAATGCATTGTTTGATTGTACAATCCTACATGAGCATCTTTTATTTTCAAAAAATTCCCGTCTAGAAATACTACTGTTTCTTCATTGTAATACATGTTTATTTTATTTTTATTTGTTTATTTTAGATAAAAAAAAGCCTTTCTACTCGAGAAAGGCTTCATTATTTTTTAAATAATTCCTCCCTCAACTCAAAAGCTGAATAATAATAATAATAATGATCACACTAATGACATTGATAAATTTCAATTTCAAACCTTTATTTTGAGTCCCAAATGTATTTTTCATTTTATACATATAAATTATATTTTTTTCCATTTTCATGATTTCCAAAACTTTAAACACCTAATCAAATCTCTGTTTATAAATTATTTACATTTTATTTTTCAATGCTTTCAAAATAAAAACCAATAGTTGTAAAACAAAAAAAGCTCCCCATTTTTGGGAAGCTTTTTCATATCGTAATTATACAATAATTATCCCATCGCATTGTTTTGAATGACAATGACAGAAATGACAGAAATAATAATTGTGCTACTTTTCATTTTATTTATTTGTTTGCGGGACAAAGTTATGTTAAAATAAATTTAACTTCCAAAATTATTTTAAAACTTTTTGTTTTCCTATCCTATACGTCCACAATGTTTTCAGAAATAAATCACAGCACACACCGTCATTTCAGAGCAAATTTAAGCCTAGAATATTTAGCTCAAAAAAAGTTGATGCGTACTGATATATTTGATGTAAACCGCCATTTTTTTTGAAAAAATTAATCTTTTATTTGGGGTCAATGGTTATCAAATTTTAATCAAACGAAGGATAATATGTAATAATATATATGGTTAATTCAAAAGTAATTGAATCAAAAACAATTTCTATTTCTTGAATTGATTACTTTTAAAGAAAAAATCAATGCAAGTACAATTCAATTTTGAGATAAATGACTGGATGGCATTTCAGGAATACCATTTAAGTCAATCCAAACAATTCAAAAAAACAAAATTAATTTCAACATTAATCGTTCCAATTGTTTATGGTTTCTTTATTATAAATGATCTACTTAAAGGCCATGTTGATGTTATTCTAACTTCCATTTTTACTATTGTGTCCGTGTTATGGTTACTATTTTATCCTAAAAGATTAACCGTTCGAACCTTGAAAAAAGTAAGAAAAATATTGGAAGACCCTGCAAATTCAAATGTGCTTGGAACACATACTATTGTATTTGATAATGAGGGAATAAATCTCACAAAACCTACGATGCAAAACTTCATCAATTGGGAAGGTATTATCAAAGTAGAACAAACAGATGCTTATATTTTTATTTATAACACGACTGTCACCGCTATAATTTTACCTAAAAATAAAATTATAAATCAGCTGAATGAACTCAATCATTTATTAGAAGAAAAATTCCCAATCCAAAGCTAAACCATTTATAAAAAATATATGGGATTAACTTCTGACTCTTAGTTGTTTATAGAAGATTTATTTTGGATTTTGAATTTTGAATTTTGGATTATATCAAATATTGTATTTAATTTTTCAGGAAATTTTTATTCTTATCTCACTTGATGTATTTGAACAGCCATTTTATTCTTTTTGTCATAAAACAAAAAGATTTCTTCTTCACAATAATCACTAACAAAATCTCCCGAATAGACTTGACAAATAAATATTAACATTTTACCTTCATTATCTAAGGGCCATTGTTGTTCTTGCATCCATTCGGGTTGCATACCTAAATTTTTTACTACTTCTGAAATTTCTAAATTATTTTCAATTTTATATAACTCCGAATTTTCAGAATACGATTTTTTCCCCATAACAATCCATTTTCCCCAATCTTCATTTGTTTTAAAAATACCAAAGTCAGCTTTATAACAATATTTATTATCAACATGATCAAATGATGCTTTAAAAGCATTACAGTATTCATTTGAGAAAGTTAGCGCTTCTTCACAATAAGGGTCATTATTATAATAAACAAGGTGTATTTGTCCATCTAAACTTTTATTAACAAAGGATAAATCAATTGAAACAAGAGGCATAAAATACCTTTTGTAGTTTTCAAAATCATTTATAAATACTTCTTCAATTTTAGGAAATAATCTTACTTTATTCATAAGGTATAGGTTCAGAAGATCTTTAATTAATTCCTAATTTCCATAAGTCATTAAATAAGATTTTAAGAATTCATTCAAATCTCCATCTAAAACATTGTCAACATTGCCCGTTTCACAACCTGTTCTTACATCTTTAATTAATTTATAAGGATGTAATACATAATTACGAATCTGAGATCCCCATTCAATTTTTTTCTTACCAGCTTCAATTTCATTTCGTTTCTCCATACGAGCACGGTATTCTAATTCATACAATTGAGACTTCAACAATTGCATCGCTTTTTCTTTATTTCCTAACTGAGAACGGGATTCAGAATTTTCAATAATAATACCAGAAGGAGCATGTCTTAAACGAACAGCGGTCTCTACTTTATTGACATTTTGACCACCTGCTCCACCAGAACGAAATGTATCCCACGTAATATCAGCTGGATTCACATGGATTTCAATCGTATCATCTACCAAAGGATAAACATAAACCGAAGCAAACGAAGTATGTCTCTTTGCATTTGAATCAAAAGGTGAGATCCGAACCAAGCGATGAACGCCGTTTTCACCTTTCAAATAACCAAAGGCAAATTCTCCTTCTATTTCCAAGGTAACTGTTTTTATTCCTGCAACGTCTCCTTCTTGAAAATTAAGTTCTTTTACCTTATTTCCATTTTTTTGAGCCCACATAATGTACATGCGCATTAACATCGATGCCCAATCACAACTTTCTGTACCACCTGCGCCTGCTGTAATTTGTAAAACAGCACTCAAAGCATCTTCTTCACCCGAAAGCATGTTTTTCAACTCCAATTCTTCTAAATCTTTTAGAATAATTGCATAATTTTCATCTACTTCAGATTCCATAGAAGAATCTTCTTTTGCAAAATCAATCATCACTTCTAAATCTTCAAAAGAAGAATGTAGCGTATCATAAGTATTTACCCAATATTTTAGCCCTCGAATAGATTTCATTTGAGCTTCTGCTTTTTTAGGATCATCCCAAAAAGAAGGATCTTGAGATTTTAATTCCTCTTCTGCTAATTGCATTCGCTTTTCTTTAATCTTTAAATAAGATTCTATTGCAATTACGCGTTGACCTAATTCTTTTACTAATTCTTGTTGTACCATGATGATACAAATTTAGAAAAAAGTTTCAAGGAAAAGGTACTCCTTTCAAGAATCCAAAAATCTATACATAAATTTTAATTTTAATTCTTAAACCTTTCATTTTTGACACATATCTAAGATTTTTTTCTGAAACTACTTTTAAATCTTGTGAAAAATTATACATTTGTACTCAAAAATTAATAAAATGAACATTCCAGCAAATTTAAAGTACACGAAAGACCACGAATGGGTTAGTTTAGATGGAGATATCGCAACAGTAGGAATTACTGCATTCGCTCAAAGTGAATTAGGGGATATTGTTTACGTTGAAATCGAAACGGAAGGTGAAACAATTGAAGCAGAAGAGGTTTTCGGTTCTGTTGAGGCTGTAAAAACTGTTTCAGATTTGTTTATGCCTATTGCTGGTGAAATTATTGAATTCAATACAGAATTAGAATCAAATCCAGAATTAGTTAACTCTGACCCTTACGGTAAAGGTTGGATGATTAAAGTGAAAGTAGAAGATACTTCTAAAGCGTCTGAATTACTAGATGCTGCAGGATACGCTGCTTTGATTGGATAATCAATTATAAAAAAACTGAAAAAGACTTCATTTGTGAGGTCTTTTTTTATGCCCTATAACGTAATTGCCTAATTTCAGGCATCTTATTTTTTTTTGAAAAAAAGAATCTTTTATCAACCATTGTATCATATTCCTTTCGTACTTTTACCGCCATTAATTTTTATTCGTTTGACATGTCAGGTTTTGATACCAAGAAATTAAGTTTAGCAGGATTTTTAATTACTATCGGAATAGTTTTCGGAGATATTGGAACCTCTCCTCTATATGTATTTGACGCAGTAACACACAATCATAACGGCTCCAATGATTTTTCTGAATTAAGAATTATCGGAGGATTATCAGCAATTATTTGGACTTTAATTTTACTTGCAAGTATCAAATATATTTATTTGGCTCTTAACGCTGATAACCGTGGTGAAGGTGGAATTTTTGCACTTTATGCGCTCCTTAAAGAGAAAAAAGTAAAATGGATATTAATCCCAGCATTAATCGGGTGTGCAACACTGTTAGCTGATGGTTTTATTACGCCTGCCATTTCAATATCTTCTGCAGTTGAAGGAATTAAAACGGTTATCCCTGAATTACATTCTACAATACCTATTGTTGTTTCAATAATCATTGTTCTATTTTTAATTCAACAATTTGGAACTGCGTCAATTGGAAAAGTTTTTGGCCCAATTATGATTATTTGGTTTGGATTTCTATTATACCTCGGACTAGTTCATATTGCCCAAAATACTGAAGTTTTAAAAGCATTCAATCCGTATTATGCCTATAAAATGATTTTCGAAGAAGAAGGCGGATTCTTTACGCTAGGAGCTGTTTTCCTTTGTACTACTGGAGCAGAAGCACTTTATTCCGACTTAGGTCATTGTGGAAAGAAAAATATCCGAGCTTCATGGACTTTAATGAGTACTATTTTAGTTATTAATTATTTAGGTCAAGCTGCCATGTGTTTGAAACCTGGCTTTCAATTGGAACAAAATCAAACTGTCTTTTATGCAATGGTTTCTTTTATTTCAAAAGACCTCGTGCCATTTGCCATTGTCATCGCTACTGCTGCAACCATTATTGCTTCACAAGCCTTAATAACAGGAGTTTTTACACTTATGAATGAAGCAATCAAATTAAAACTTTGGACAAATCTAAAAGTAAAATACCCTACCGAACACAATGGACATATCTATATCCCTTTCATTAACTGGTTTTTAATGATTGGTTGTTTACTAGTCATCTACTTATTCCACACTGCTAAAGAAATGGAAGCCTCTTACGGCTTAGCCATTACGATAAACATGGTTATGACTTCTCTATTATTAGGTATGTTGATGATATTGCGTAAACCAAAATTAAAAATTGCTTACATTATCATTTTCTCTATATTTCTTATCATTGAATTCTTTTTCTTAGCTTCAAACTTAGGTAAAGTAATCGATGGTGGTTGGTTTACCCTTGCTCTTTCCGTTGTCTTTTTCACTTTATTATATTTGTACCATAAAGCAAAAGATTTACGTCGAAACATTACCGAATATGTCCCAATGAATCAAGTGATTCCATTGTTGAACGCTGTTCGAAACGACCCTAAAATCGCATACGAGTCAACCAATTTAGTGTATCCAACACGAAGTGACTCTCCTCAAAAATTAGATTCTACGGTATTCCATTCATTATTTAAGAAAAGACCTCGAAGAGCTGAAGTCACTTGGTTTTTACATCTAAATATTACAAATGAACCTTGGGGCGTTCATTATACGGTGAATGAAATAATTGATAAACATTGCTATTACGTTTCTTTAAATTTTGGTTTTAAAGAAGAACATCGTGTTGAATTTATGATGAAGAAAATTCATGATAAAATGGTTGAAAAAGAAGAGTTATCTGGTAAAAGTATATTCGACTCAGTCAAAAATCTTAATGAAGGACCTGATTTCAAATTCATTGTTCTCAACTCACGTGTGGCTACGGATAATTTATTAACGCCATTTCAAATAATTTTTGTAAAAGTTTATCGCTTCATAAAAGCCACAGGATTAAGTGCCGCAGAAGATTTCGGATTAGACAAAACAAATGTTTGCGTTGAATATGTTCCGATAAGTGTGACAAAACAATTAGATCAAGAAATGATTGAAGACAGTGAAGATTATTCAGTCAAAATAGATAAAACGGTAGATCGTAGGAAAAAACATTAACATTTATTTAAAATGTGTTGAAAAGCTTATATTCCATTTTTATTACCTTAGTTCGATTCAAATATTATACACAAATTTGAATTGAATTAAGGTTTATAAATCGTTAACTTATCCTCACACCTATAACACAAACATCATCAACTTGTTCATGCTTACCTTTCCATTGCATAAAAAACTCTTCCAATTTCTGTTTTTGAACATCCATACTTTCATTGGTCAATTGTAATAAAAGCTCCTTCATTCGTAATGCTTTGATTTTTTTACCAATTGTTTTATTTGTTTCACCTCCAAATTGATCTTTATAACCATCTGTAAAAATATAAATGCAATCATCTTTATACAAATCAATAATATGCGTTGTGAAAGGTAAACTTTCGAAATATTTACCGATTGGCTGTTTGTCTGGTTTATATTCTAAAAGTTCATTGTTTCGAACTATCCATAAAGGATTATTAGCTCCTGCCCATTTCAATTGAACGGGATGTGCATGAGTAGTATCTAAATTATCAAATGATAACGTGCATAAAGAAACATCCATACCATCATTTACATCATCTTCACTTTTTTCAAATTCTGAGATAATTATTTCTCTGGTTTTATTTAAAATCTCTCCTGGATCAGTTAAATTGTATTCACGAACACTTCTATTCAAAGCATTATTACATAAAACACTTACCATAGCACCAGGAACACCATGACCAGTACAATCAGCTGCGGCAAAAATTAATCCATTTTCAATTTGTTCCATCCAATAAAAATCCCCAGCTACAATATCACGAGGAATATAAAGCACAAATGAATCTTTCAAATACTCTTTCACAATTTTAGGTGCTGGCAAAATAGCAGCTTGAATTCTTTTCGCATAATTGATTGAATCTGTAATTTCTTTATTTTTAATCTCTAACAAATTCTTTTGACGATTTGTCTCTTGTTCTTTGATACTAATTATTTCTTTTTGACGATTCGCTAGTTTATAACGATTGAATATAAAAATTGCAAATAAAATCATTAAAATCAAACCTCCAAAAAGGGTTAATCGTTGTGTTCTTTCTTGTTGAAACCGTGCTTCTGTAATTTCTTTTTCTTTTTGTTTCAATAAATTATCTGCGGCTATTTGCTTTTCGTAGTAATATTTATATTCTTGTCGAATAACTTCATCCCGATTGTTGATACTTTTCAAACTATCTTCCATCTGAATAAATAGCTCATGCATTTTCAAAGCTTCCAAAACCTTTCCTTCTTTTTTATTTAATTGATATAAAAAAGATGAAATATCTCTCGTTGGCTCAATTGAACCTGTTTTTAAAGTGATTTTTAATGCTTGCTCTGCATACGCTCTCGAATTTTTAAAATTGTTATTCTTTTCTTCGATAGTTGCTAATACAAGATAAGCATTCGCAATAAGTGAGTTATCTTCAAAATTTTTAACAATATCCATAATGTTAAAACAAAGCTTTCGAGCTTTATCGTAATATTCTATTGCTTTTTCCTCATTCTCTTCTTGGTCTCCTAATGCTTTATAAATGATCGAAATATTGTTTAAAGATGTGGCAATACCGCTTGAATTATTTGATCTCTCCTCTATTTTTAAACTTTTTTGATAATATTCTAATGCTTTTGTATAATTTTTCTGATTTTCGTAAACGTTTCCAATATTATTTAACGGAGACGCTAAACCTTTAAAGTCTTTATTTTTTTTCCGAATTAAAACGCTTTTCTTGTAATAATCAATTGCTTTTTGGTAATCTCCTAAATCAGCATACAGAATTCCTATATTATTTAGCGAAGTTGCCATACCAGCATAATTTTTTAAACGCTCATCTATTTTGAGACTATGCATATAGTTATCAATTGCCTCTACGAAATTCCCTTTTTCTTTGTAAATGTTCCCAATGTTATTATAAATCGTTGAAGCTCCTTTAATATCTTTTTCTAATTTATATTTTTGAAGGCTTTTGGCATAAAAATCAATCGCATTATTGTACTCTTCATTGATATAATAACTGGAAGCAAGTGTATTTAACGACAAGGCTTGATAATGCACTAATTTTAATTTTGTAGCTTCATTGTATTCAATACGGGCGTAATATTTAGCGCTATCAGGAGTTTCAAAGATATAGTACTCCCAAATCAAATCTTCTATCGCTTTAAATCTGACTTGATTTGATTTTTCTGAGTTCAACCAAGTATTCAAGTAATCTTTTTTTGATTGCGCAAAAATTGATGAACCAATTATCCATAAGGAAAACAAGACGAATAAAAATATTTGAATCTTTTTTTTCAATGCAATAGTATTTTCTCGTTTAAAATACTATTTTTTTTTCATGTAAAAAATAATTACATTTTCTTTTTTGAAATTTATATGCTAAATATGATTAAATTAGAGAAATGGAACAGAATCAAAATATTACTTTAACCAATTTACTTGGAATTCAATTTCCAATTATAATGGCTCCTATGTTTTTAGTGTCAAATGAAAAAATGATTATAGAAGCCGTTAAATCCGGAATTACTGGAGCTATTCCTGCTCTTAATTATAGAACAACAGATGAATTAAGAAAAGCCATCCAATTCATTAAAAGTGAAGTGAGTGGCCCCTTTGGGATTAATTTAATTGTAAATAAATCTAATTTTTTATATCAAGAGCAATTGCAAGTTTGTTGTGAAGAAAAAATTGCGTTCATCATTACCTCATTAGGTTCGCCTGAAGAAACAATCAAAGAAGCGCATAAAGTCGGAATCAAAGTTTTTTGTGATGTAACGAATAGTAAATATGCGCAAAAAGTCGAACAATTAGGCGCTGATGCTGTGATTGCGGTAAACAAAGAAGCTGGTGGACATGCAGGCAATCTTTCTTACAAAGAATTAATCCCTGAGCTCGTAAAATCAGTGCGAATACCCGTTATTTCTGCTGGCGGAATTGGAACAGGAAAAGGAATTCACGACATGATTCAACTTGGAGCAAGCGGAGTTTCAATGGGAAGTTTATTCATCGCAACGCTTGAATCAAATGTTTCAGAAGAGTATAAACAAGCCTGTGTAGATTATGGTTCGAAAGATATTGTAATGACAACCAAACTTTCTGGTACTCCTTGCTCCGTAATCAAAACGCCTTATGTAGAAAAAATTGGGACAGAACAAAATTGGCTGGAAAAAATTCTAAATAAAAACAAACGTTTGAAAAAATGGTTCAAAGCATTTACTTTTTATAGAGGAATGAAAAACTTACAAAATGCTGCTTTTGGAGCAACCTATAAAACGGTTTGGTGTGCTGGTCCTAGTATTGAATTTGTAAAAGAAATTCGGCCAGTAAAAACAATTGTATCTACTTTAATTGAGGAATACAATGTTGCAAAATAAAGAAATTTCATTGCGTAAAATGAATTGGTTGCTCTTTTTAATGGGGGTAATTCAAATTCCATTGATTGGATTTATTCGACCAAAATTAGTAGAGATTAACGATGAGGTAGTAAAAGTAAAAATCAAGTTAAGAAGAAGAACAAAAAATCATTTAAAATCTATGTATTTTGGCGCTTTAGCTGTCGGTGCTGATATTGCTGCAGGAATACATGTTTTTTATTTTTCTGAAACAAAAGGCGTGAAAACTTCTTTTTCATTCAAAGGAATGAAAGCAGATTTCATCAAACGTGCTGAATCAGATGTAACTTTTGTTTGTGATGAAGGAAAATTAATTGAATCGTTACTAGAACAATCGATAGAAAAGAAGGAAAGAATTAATCAAACAGTTTTAGTAAAAGCACTTGACAACCAAAATGAATTAGTCGCAAGCTTTGAAATGATTATTTCTTTGAAGGTGATTTAGAATCTAAATTTGAAAATTCATTACCTTGCAACAACATTGTAATTGTAATTCCAATATTAAATGATCTGGGTGTTTCAATTATAAATATTGGTGATTTATTAGTTAGATGCAAGTGTGGACAGATAATCGCTTCGAGACTTGAATCATAAAAGACTAAATGTTTCACAAATAAAATTAAAGAGTTCTAATTTAAAAAAATGAAACTAAACAAATGAAAATTGTTTTTACACTGATATTTATGTATTCATTTCTCGTTTTGTCACAAGAAAAACAAAATGACTTAAGTAAATATTCATTAAATGGAAAAGTAAAATCTATTCATTCAATAAAATATGATGGATTGCTAACAAATGACACCTTAGTAACAAAAGGACCTAAAAAAGTAAATAAAAGATTTTTTAATATTACAGATAGAATTTTGTTATTCAATAATTCTGGTTTTGTTTTAGAAAAAAATGATAATAACGATATTCATGAAAAAAATGTTTATGATGATAAAAATAATCTGCTTTATTCTATTGACCTAGATTCAAACTTAAAAATAAAAAGCAAAGTTGAATTTAAATACTATAAAATCAATAAAGTTCGTTCCGAATTATGGTTTGATGCAGATAATAAACTTTATTACAAGATTATTGTAAAGTATAAAAAGGGGAAACTTGTAAAAGAAATCGAAAAAAATTTCTTTGAAAAGATTAATTATTTACGAAAATATCAATATGATAATATAGGTTTTGTAAATAAAATTGAAGATTTTGAAAATGATAGCTTGAGAAATGCAATTGTTTACACAAATGATACTTTGGGTAATAATTTGAAAACAGAAACTTACGATAAAGAAATGAAAATTAAAGAGTTTATTGAAAATAAATTTAATAAATCTGGGAATCTAATATCTTCAGTTAAATATGATTCAAACAAAAATATTATTTCAAAAAACAATTTTACTTATGACTTAGAAAATCATTTAATCGAAGAAAGTGGGTTGATTGATAATCGCAATTATTATAAATTTTACAATAAATTAGGAGATGTAATTTTATCAATAAATGAGTATGGTGAAAATATAATAGAATCATTTACTTTTATATATGATGAACATAATAATTGGATAAAAAAAATAACATATATTAATGATAAACCCTTTGAAATTGAGGAACGAGAAATTTTATACTACTAAGAACTAATGAGAAAAAAAAATACTAGCAACTAACAGCTCTTTCTATGCGACCACGGGTGAAAATATTAAACAAATAGAAAAATGATAGAAAATTTACCAACATTTATTTCACTAACTTTTGGACTGACTACATTTGCGACTTTACAATTTTTCATTTGGACAATCAGAAACTCAAATTCTGAAGTAACACGAAAAAAAGCAACGCCTATTTTTATAGGTTTAATACTTTGGCTAACAATTCAAGCCGGTTTGACTTTTAAAAATGTTTACAATGCCGACACTAATTCTTTTCCACCGAAAAGAATGATATTAGGTATATTACCAATGATTTTGACAATCATATTTTTATTTGCAACAACTAAGGGAAAACAATTTATTGATAGTTTACCTCTAAAAAACTTGACTTACCTAAACATTGTAAGAATACCAATTGAAATAGTTTTATTTTGGCTTTTTCTCAACAAAGTAATTCCAGAACTAATGACTTTTGAAGGAAGGAACTTTGGCATTCTTACAGGAATTACGGCACCATTTATAACATATTTTGGACTTACAAAGGCAAAAATGAATAGACAAAAAATTCTGATTTGGAATTTTATCTGCCTTGGACTTTTAATTAATATTGTTGTGAACGCATTATTTTCAACACCTTTACCAATACAGAAATTTGCATTTGATCAACCGAACATTGCAATATTAAACTTTCCATTTAGTTGGTTACCCACATTTATAATTCCGATAATATTATTTGGACACTTGGTTTCAATTAGAAAATTATTAAAACACAAAACTGGCTTTCAAACAAAAGAAACAACGAAAGGCTAACAGGAAATTAGCAAAACATTATAGCAATGTTAGATAACTAGACAATCATGAAAGACAACTACTAGGATATAAAATGAATTGGTTTAAAGATATTATTTCAAAGCTTCAATCCAAAAAGCATGTAACGAATTATAACTCCGGAAAATCTTTTGAAGAGAGATATAATGATTTGGGAGTATTTCAATACGACAGCGAAAGCTTTACAATTACACATAAAGACTTCTCTAGAAGAATAAAATGGGATGACGTAATCCAAATAAATGCTTACAAAAGGGATCAGATTACAATTGACAGAATAGAAATGGAAATTGTTTTTGACGATAAATATTTTACGATTAGCGAAGACCTTCCTGGTTGGTATCAATTCATTCTCAAGACAAAAGAAATTTATCCACGAATTCCTAAAGACTGGGACATTAAAATAATTCAACCAGCATTTACTAGTAACTTTACGACTATTTACGACAAAACACAACTTAATATAAATAAGTAAATGTAGCAACAAAAGAAACAGAAATTTCAAGAGGCTTTTAGGAAGTAAATCACTTTTTATAGGTGAAATGTACAAAATGCTTTTCAATTAAATTCAAAAAGAAATAAATTTTATACGACCTGAAGTTGAAAATACTCCTAAAGAATAAGCTGTATAGTCCGTGTGCTTACCCAGTGCATAACAGCAAATACTCCCGTAGAATTAGGAAAATTGATGAATATTACAATTTCATCACATTTTTTAAAAATACCATCAAATGAACAACAACGAAATTCAATCAAACATTTAACCTACCCAAAGTAGATATTTGTGACTATCTCAAATCCAGCCTTCTGATTTATACGTTCCAAGATGATTTGTTTACCATAACTCAATTCTTCGCGCATAACTGAAGAATCCATATATAAAAACAAGGTTTTATTTTTTATGTACAGATTTTTTGTTCGCGTCGCAACAGCTTTCCCCATCATTTCTTCCCAAGAATTGATAATATCTAGCTCTTTCATTTTACCATCCAAACGATAGGCTTTCATTAATTTTTCAATTAATTCTCCAACTGTTGCTTCATTGGAAATTCTTTTTCGCTCATCCATGATTATTCTATTTCACCATTAAGAATTAGATGTTCTTCGTAAATCGCACTATTATCGACCACGAATTGTTTACTGTCAAAACCACTTTCACGGAAGATATTGTGAATTCTTTGTGGTTCAGTATCCGTCACCATTACTTGGCCAAAATGTTGTTGTGAAACCAATTGCATTAATTTTTGAACACGTGTATTATCCAGTTTATCAAAAATATCATCCAACATTAAAACAGGATTGACATGAAGATGTTTTTTTAGCCATTCATATTGAGCTAATTTTAAAGCAATTAAAAACGATTTCTGTTGTCCTTGAGAACCGAATTTTTTAACTGGATGACCTTTTATCGTAAATAATAAGTCATCTTTATGAACACCCGCATTTGAATATTGTGAAAAAGCATCTTTCTTCTCGAATTCTTTGATCAATTCATCAAAAGTACTTGTATTTAATTGAGATTTATATTCTAAATGAACTTCTTCTGCCTCTAGTCCAATAAAATTATAGTTGGACTGAAACACAGGTATAAATTCTTCTAAAAATGATTTCCGCGCCTCATAAATTGCTGTCCCTACAATCGCCATTTGTTCATTCCAAACTTCGATGGATTCACGATCAAACAAACCGTGTTCATACATGTTTTTCAACAAAGCATTACGTTGTTCCAAAATTTTATAATAACGTTGTAAATCATCCAGGTAGCGTCGATTGAATTGAGAAATAATTCCATCCATCCATTTGCGACGCAATTCACTGCCTTCAACGATTAAATCTCTATCATACGGCGAAATCATAACGGTTGGAAATTGACCAATGTGATCCGCTAATTTTTCGTATTCATTTTTATTGCGTTTGAAAACCTTTTTAGAACCACTTTTTACAGCACAATGAATATGAACTTCTTGTTCGGATTTCATCCATGTTCCTTGAATGACAAAAAAATGCTCACCAAAACGAATATTTTGTTTATCAATAGAATTTAAATAGGATTTACACATGCTCAAGTAATGAACAGCATCTAAAATATTGGTTTTTCCAGATCCATTTTTACCTGAAAAACAATTAATTCCAGGAGATAGACCGATTTCTACCTCTTCGTAATTTTTGAAATTAATTAATTGTAAATTTTTCAGAAACATATCGTACAAAGGTAGAGAATTATAGTGGCTTTCTCAAAACAATTTTATAATCAATTAAATCCAAAATCAAACATTCAAAATCTAAAATTAGATACCTAAGCTTTCTTTCAAAGGACCATAAGCAGTTCTACTAATCGGAACTCTTTTTCCAGATTTCAGTATTGCGACGTATGAATTTTTCTCGAAGGACTCTATTTTTGTTAATTCATTGATATTGATGATGTATGAACGATGTATACGAACAAATTGATTCGGGTTCAAAGCCTTCTCAAAGTAATTCATCGTTTTCTTTTTAAGATGATATTTTTCTTTTGTGTACACTTTCACATAATCATCATACGCTTCAAAGTAGTGAATGTCTGATGTTGGAATGATTTTAATCTCACTACCGTCTTTAATTACTATTCGTAAATGTTCGTCTGGTTGCTTGTTATCGATTTCGTTAAGAGAACTTGCAGACGAAGTTTTTTCAGCTTTTTTCCATTTACTTAATGCAGTGTCAAATCGATCTTTTGGAAACGGTTTCAATAAATAATCAACAGCCGACGCTTCGAAAGCCTTTAAAGCATATTCATCAAATGCTGTAGTGAAAATTACAGAAGGTGCATCAGGAATTAATTCCAACATTTCAAAACCATTTATTTTAGGCATTTGAACGTCTAAAAAGATTAAATCAGGTTTTAATTCACTAATTTTTTTAATTCCCTCAAAACCATCATTGCATTCAGCAATTACTTCAAAATCTTCATGATCTTTTAAATATTCTTTTACAATTGCTCTTGCCAATGGCTCGTCATCGATAATGATTACTGTTTTCATATTTGAGGAATTATTAATGTTGTTGTAAATTGAGTTTCGCCTTTATCGATGATCATTAAATCGTTTTGACCATAGAGCAAGTACAATTTACGTTGTATTGAGTTTAAACCAAAGCCTAAACCTTTTGATGTTTTTTCGTTTTCTTTTGTGTAAGGATTTGAAATAGAAATTTCAAGTGCATGAGGTTTACAAACTGATTTCACAGAAATTGTAACATCTTCAGTTGAACCATACAATCCGTATTTTATAGCATTCTCAACTATCGGTTGAAGTATCAGTGAGGGTAACATAAATTTTTGACAATTTTCATCAATTTGAAAATCAACATTTAAACGATGACCAAATCGAACCTTCTCTATTTCTAAATATAAATTCAAATAGCTGATTTCTTCCGATAATGGCATCATTTTTTCCTTTTCTCTGCTTAACGTTCCTCGAAGAAAATCAGAAAGTAACTGAACCATTCTTCTTGCTTCATCCGGTTTTACTATTGTTAAAGCGCTAATAGAGTTTAGACTATTGAATAGAAAGTGTGGCTGTAATTGTTGTTGAATATTCGTCAATTCAGCGTGATTTAATTGTCGTTCGATTTCAACTAATTTTTCAATCGTTTGTGCTTGTACTTTTTTGAATTTATCCATCCAAAGTTGGAAGAAAGTCAGGAATAACAAGAAATAAACTAATAACAATCGATAAATAGTGTCATGATTGTATCCAAATTCAAATGAAATATCTTTTTCAAAAAAAGTTGATATAACTGTATGAGAGATTATTAAGTGAATATAACTTAAAGAACCAATAAAAGCAATATTTGCAATCGTAATTACTTTTTGAGATTGATAGTATTTTAAGATAAGATTTAATATAATTGAACTTAGGAGGAGTAAAATATTGGTTGTAAATGAGTCAACAAAAGCATAGAAAGCATCGAATTTGAGATGATGTAAAATCAAAAATTGAATCACAAAAGAAATACTCCACCAACTAATCAGTTGAATGGTCGTATTCTTTTCTAATTCATTAATCTTATTCGTAATTTTTTTTAACATCAATTAATCCAAAATTTAAAATCTATTTAAAACTTTTGATGTCAATGCCTCCGAATACACAATCACCTTTCAATATAAGAATCTTACTATCTACATCTTCATTTGGGTTCATAATTCGCTTATCTTCTATTCCTCCAAAAATTGAATTTAATTCAGATTTCACCTGCCAATTGGAAGGAATAATTAAACTAACTCCTCCAAATACACAGGTTATTTCAATAATAGCTTGTTGCTCAAATTCTACGTTTAAAAGATTCAATTCAGTACCTCCAAAAACATTCGTCACATTTGCGCCTTTGAAGTTTTTCGTAACAATATTTTTCGTAACACCCCCAAAAATTGCTGTTGATTCAATGAATTCATCCTCTTTATAATCTTGTATATTTTGCTGATTAAAATGTTTGTATTTCTTCCAATGATTATCACATTTTTTATGTTTATGGCGTTTAAAAATTAAACCTAGACCAAAAAATATGATTGCAATGGGCCAAATTAATTTTGTATTTAATGTATTTGGATATAATTCATTGATTAAAAATGCAGCGCCAATACCTAAAACAATCCAACCTTTTGCAAATCTATGTTTAATCAACAAAACCAAACCAAGACCCATTAAAAATATTTGCCAAGTAAAAAAACACTTTGGCATTGCAACTCCAATTTCATTTAACAAATAAACAATACCAAAAGCGACAAGTAAAATTCCTGCAGCAATTTTTCCTCGTTTTTGTCTTCTTTGCCATTTTACAAAATCGTGTTGTTCTTCTGGGTTTAAATTATTGTTGTCCATATTATTTTTCATTTATAAAACAAATGTATGCCACAAGATACAGTTTATTACTAATTTATAGGTAAACAGTATCTATTTTTCGGTAAAGAAGAAATTTAACAATATTTAGACATTGAATGTCTTCTTGAATTAAGAATCGATTTTATTCCCAATACTATTAAAAATGATGGCCAAACATAGTGAAAATTAATGCTATTTGGATAGATTTGATTTACTAATAATAATAATCCTAAAATAATTGTAAAAATTCCAAAACCTATTTTTCTTCTTTTGTGATTCTTTTTACATTCATTCATTATTTGTTCGAAATGTTGATCTTCAGTATTCATAAATATTTATTTTTAATTGTTAATGAAGTAAAACTAGTTCAACAAGAAATACTTATGAAAATGAAATAGGTGAATAGTAATTTCATTTAGGTAAAACGGCTTTTTTTTAACTTTTATGAAAAAAAAAGCTGGCAATTATGCCAGCTTCTTTAAAATGATATGTGTTATTATCAGTTAATGATAAAAGATTTAGAATCTTTTAAAGTATTTTTATTTACAATTCTATAAAATCCACTTTCTAAACCTGAGATTTGAACTTTGTAATTGTTTGATTTATTTAAATCAAAATAAGTAATGATTTTTCCTTGGCTATTGATTATAAAATAATAACCTCCCGTAATTGCCTCTATATTAATCAATCCAGAAGATGGATTAGGATAAATATTACAAACAAAATTAGTCGTTTTTAATTCATTAATATAAGCTAAATTTCCTGAAATAATCGTACCAGAAAGAGAATATTGACTGGTGCTTTTTTGAGGGCCATTACTTACTACAAAAACAAAATTTCCAGAAATAGTTGGAGCTCCTTCAATAATAACATAGTTATATTCTAAATGCCAATTTACTCCATTCGGAAGACCTGTTACAATCACATTGGTCGTATCTTCAACAAAGTAATGAATTGGAGTAATTGAATCACCAACAATCACTAATTGATAATCGGTACTATCTGGAGATATCAAAGTTAAAATAGTTGTATCATTTAGTACTAAAAATGGGGTGATTGCTGTCAAAGTTGACCCACAATCATTACTGTAATTAGTTATTAACGATGTCCCTCCAGTTGTTACCGGGACACCATGAATATGTGCTAACCCACTAAATGCGATAGAATCATATTGAAATGTTCCAGTAAACCCCAATGGTAAACCTGAAAATGTACAATGGTTCATTTGAGCTGTTGAAATATCAATATCAAAAACATTATTGATATGTGATAATATAGGAGTTGCATATAAATTATTTACAACATGAAACTCTGTTTCAATTAACAATCTTCCTCTTGCTATAGAATCATTTCCTTCTAGTACTACAAGATAATCAATTGCCATTCCATCAGACACATCAGGGGTTCCTGAGATAATAATTTGATTGTTTTGGAAAATTCCAGTTACACCATTAGGTAATCCAGAAAATGTTGCTCCTGTTGCATTGAAAACACTATATATTATAGGAATAATAGGTGTATTATTGCATACATATTGTGTATCAGAATATGACGCCGACACTAAAGGTAAATTTAACGATAAATCATGGTTTACAAAAATATTGCCATCAGCAATTGAATCATTACCTTCAAAATAAATTAAATATTGATAAAAGCCATACGCTGTAGGAGTACCACTTAAAGTTAATGTATTATTATTTAACGTTGCATTTACACCTGGAGGTAAATTATGAACATGCATTCCCGTCGCATTATAAACAGCAAAATTAACGGGATTTAATAAGTGATTTTCTTGAACTTGCTGATCAGTGCCATAGTTTGTTGTAACCAACAATCTTTTAAATCGATCATAAACATGAATTATTCCATTGTAATTATTTGTATTACAACCATTTTGAAATGATAATGTATATGGGAAATTTCCTGTTGTAAGTGGTATTCCTGAAAAAGTCAATGTGTTATTTGAAAAAGCGCCAAATAAACTATCAGGTAAACTTGAAAATATTGGAATAATATTTTCTTGAATAGTATATGACCAATTAAATGTGTATGGATCATTTAAGACCCGAAGTGTTGTATCAATAATACTAAAATTATTGATTGTTAAAGCATTTGTTATTATTGTTGAAATTTCACTTGTATCACTACCATTGTCTCCTGAAACAATACAAAAGTAATGAATTATTGAATCTGCACTTGTATTCGGTGTATAACTTGAATTAGTTTCGCCATTGATAATTATTGGTAAATTTAAATCATTTGTGTACCATTGATAATTTAAATTAACACCTATCGCCATTACTGATAAGGAAGGTAGAGTTGCATTCACACAAACAGTTGTATCGTATTTAATCTGGGAAGTGATGCTTGTTTGCTGACCAAAACTATTACATGATAGAAAACAGCTTAGAAAAAGAAAAAGGGATTTAAAAGTTTGCATTTTATATAATTATATTAATTGAACCACAAATATAGTTAAATATAAAAAACCGAAGAATTAATTTTCTTCGGTTTTTTATATAAATTCTAAAAGCTAGATTCTAGTATCTATTTTTACAATGTCCCTCTTTTTTCTTGCTCTCTTTCAATTGATTCAAATAATGCCTTAAAATTTCCGGCACCAAAACCTTTCGCTCCCATTCTTTGGATAATTTCGAAGAATAATGTTGGTCTATCTTCAACTGGTTTTGTGAATATTTGCAGCAAATAGCCTTCTTCATCTGCATCTATCATGATTGAAAGTTTTTGCAATTCCTTAATGTCTTCTTTCATCATTTTCATGTGTTCACCTAAGCGAACAGGAATTTCATCATAATATGCTTGTGGTGGTGCTGATAAAAACTCAACTCCTCGAGCTCTTAATTGAGATACGGTTTCAATGATATCATCTGTCGCTACAGCTATATGCTGAACACCTGAACCTTCATAAAAATCTAAATATTCTTCAATTTGAGAACGTTTTTTTCCTTTAGCTGGCTCATTGATTGGAAACTTAATACGACCATTGCCATTACTCATTACTTTAGACATCAATGCAGAGTATTCCGTATGAATTTGTTTGTCATCAAATGATAAGAAGTTTACAAATCCCATGACATCCTCATACCATTTTACCCAAGTATTCATTTCGCCCCAACCAACATTTCCAACCATGTGATCGATGAATTTTAATCCAACTGGAGATGGATTATAAGCTGTTTCTAATTTGACAAAACCAGGTAAAAATTCTCCTTTATAATTTTTACGTTCCACAAACATGTGAACTGTTTCGCCGTATGTATAGATTCCAGCTGTTACAACCTCCCCGTTTTCGTCTTTCGTTACTATTGGTTCTTGGAATGATTTCGCTCCTCTTTTTATTGTTTCTTCATACGATTTACGAGCATCTTCAACCCATAAAGCAACAACTTTAACCCCGTCACCGTGTTTTTTAACATGCTCGCCAATTGGAGAATCACTTGTTAAAGCAGTTGTTAAAACCAATCGAATTTTATCTTGTTTTAAAACATAAGAAACTCTGTCTTGAACACCTGTTTCTAGACCTGCGTAAGCAAAATCTTGAAACCCAAATGCCGTTTTATAGAAATGGGCTGCTTGTTTTGCATTTCCAACATAAAATTCAACATAATCTGTACCTAATAATGGTAAAAAATCTTGTGCTCCTTCAAATATTTTTTCTAAGCCGTATTCTACGCTTTTTACTTCTTTAGCCATTTTTTTTATTTTAGTCATTAGTGAATAGTCATTAGAATCTATTCACTAAAAAATTATTTTATTCAATATTTAACATTCAAAATCAAGAATTCAAAATTCAAAATTCAAAATTTAGATTTACTCCAACCAACTAGTTGCATACCCTTTATCTTCCAAATCAACTGCTGCTTGAGTCACTTTTAAAGGTCTGAAAGTATCGACCATTACAGCCAATTCCAACGTTTCTTTTTGACCGATGCTTCTTTCCATAGCTCCTGGATGTGGTCCGTGTGGAACTCCGCCTGGATGCAATGAAATATATCCTTTTTCAACATGATTTCTACTCATAAAATCACCATCTACGTAATACAAGACTTCATCTGAATCAATATTACTATGGTTATACGGAGCAGGAATTGATTTTGGATGATAGTCATACAAACGAGGACAGAATGAACAAATCACATAATTATGTGCCTCAAAAGTTTGGTGTACTGGAGGTGGTTGATGAACTCTACCTGTTATTGGTTCAAAGTCATGAATACTGAATGCATAAGGGAAATTATATCCATCCCAACCAACTAAATCAAAGGGATGAGTCGCATAAACTACCTCATGCAAAACGTTTTCTTTTTTGATTTTGATTAAAAAATCTCCTTTTTCATCGTATGTTTCCAATTCACTAGGACCTCTTAAATCTCTTTCACAGAAAGGAGAATGTTCTAATAATTGACCAAAATCATTTCTATATCTTTTAGGGGTCACTACTGGACTAAAAGATTCCACTATAAATAAACGATTATCTTCTGTATCAAAATCGATTTGATAAATTATTCCTCGAGGAATAACTAAATAATCACCGTATGAAAAATCAATATTACCGACAAAAGTTCTTAATTTTCCTGAACCTTTATGAATAAAAATCACTTCATCTGCATCTGCATTTTTATAGAAATAATCTCTTAATGATTTTTTTGGTGCAGCACAAACAATGTTTAAGTCATTGTTAAATAACATGATTGTTCTACTATCTAAAAAATCGTCTTTCGCAGGAACATTAAAACCTTTAATCATTCTTGACGAAATATTTTTATCTACCGCTGCTTTTGGAGTTAAATCAATGGGTTTTGAAACAGATTTTACTTGTGTTGGTCGATGTGTATGGTACAACAATGAAGCGAAACCATGAAACCCTTCAGTTCCAAATAATTGTTCGTAATAAATCCCCCCATTTTCTTTTTCGAAAACAGTGTGTCTTTTGTGAGGTATTTTACCTAACTTATAATAAAAAGGCATATAATATTTATGTGTTTTATGAATAATAAATTAACGATCTCCAAGCAAATTCACTCAGGATTTCTTTTAATCATATATTTCAATAAAAGAGTTAATTCTAACCACATAATTGTTCGACTTCAAACAAAGATATTAAAAGGATTTATATTTTTCTAATTAATATCATTAAAAATCATGACGAATATCCAATATGTTTAACACTTATTTATTTTTTTAATAAAAAGTAGATTTAATTAATTGTCTTGTTGTAGATTTGTAAATTAAATTTAGAATTGTAATTGTAGATGAAAAAAATTCTTGTAATTGGAGCTGGTGGTCAAATTGGGTCCGAATTGGTAATAGCCTTAAGAAATAAATTCAGTAAAGAGCAAGTAATAGCTTCTGATGTTAAAGAAATTTGCCCTGACATTATTCAAGACGGTCCTTATCAGCAATTGGATATATTGAATCGAGAAGCCGTTCGAGAATTTGTCATTTCCAATAACATAACAGATGTTTATCTTTTGGCGGCATTATTATCTGCTACAGCTGAAAAACATCCCGATTTTGCTTGGAAATTAAATATGGAAGGCTTATTTACAATTTTAGATTTAGCGAAAGAAGGACATTTAAAACAAATTTTTTGGCCAAGTTCAATTGCAGTTTTTGGTCCAACAACACCAAACGTAAATACGCCACAATACACAATCATGGAACCATCAACAGTGTATGGAATTTCAAAGCAAGCTGGTGAAAGATGGTGTGAATATTACAATAATAAATTCAATGTTGATGTAAGAAGCATCAGGTATCCCGGTTTGATTTCATACACAAGTTTACCTGGTGGAGGAACAACAGATTATGCGGTTGATATTTTTTACAAAGCTAAAAGAGACGGAAAATTTGATTGTTTTTTATCGGAAAACACAGAATTACCTATGATGTACATGGCAGACGCTATACGAGCAACCATTGAATTAATGGAAGCGCCTAGCGAAAATATTACAATCAGATCTGCTTACAATTTGTCAGGATGTAGCTTTACTCCTAAAGGATTAGCTGCAAAAATAAAAAAGATAATTCCAGCATTTGAAATCACCTACACACCTGATTTTAGACAACAAATAGCTGATAGCTGGCCAAAATCTATTGACGATTCATTTGCAAGAAAAGACTGGAATTGGGAGGAGGAATTTACGACAGACAAAATAGTCGAAATAATGTTAAATAATGTTAATCCTGCTTTATTAACTACGTAATATTTCGCAGAAGAATACATATTATTAAGCGTAGTTTTACAATTGTTTAGCGAAAAAATGTATCTTCGCTTTCGTAAATCAAGAATAGTTTGTACATTGTCAGTGTGCTACATTTTATATTATTGACTTTAAGATGATTAAACAGTTTGTTATAAGTTTTTTATTTTTAGGAGTTTTTATTAATTCTTCTGTATATGCTGGTATAAACCAAGACGAAAAGAATAATAAAAAAGATTCTCAAGGAAAAAAACAAGGGAAATGGATTTATTTTGGAAAAGATCGACCTGAAGAAGGGTATCCTGCGAATGGAAAAATAGAAGAAGGAAATTACAAAGATGATCGTAAAGAAGGTGTTTGGATAAAATACTACAATGATGGAATTACTCCTAAATTAAAAGGAGAATATGTCAACAATAGACCACAAGGTTCTTATGTTAAAATCTACCCTAACGGTAAAATCAGAGAAGTTGGTACTTTTGAAAAAAATCAATATAAAGATTCGCTCGTTCGTTTTTATGAAAATGGGATTAAAGAATATGAAGCTAAATTTAATGATTCAGGGAAAGAACAGGGAACAGTAAAATATTATTACGCCAACGGTCAACTTGAATTTGAATATTCTTCTCAAAATGGAAAGCCTATCGGAAAAGCAACTCGCTATTATGAAAACGGAGACATTAAAGAAGTAATAACTTATGGCGCTGATGGTTCTGTTGAAAAAAGTGAACACAAAGAAATGGTTAATCCAACCGTAAAAGTAGTTGAACCAAATGCTTCTAAAGAAACGGCCCCAAAAATTCTCAATCCAATTACAAAAGGAATCAAATTCCAAGCAAATGGCTATAATAAAGTTTTTAATGAGAATGATGAAATCTGGCAAGATGGAACCTTTAAAAATGGACAACTTTGGGAAGGAAAAGTTTACGAATATGATAAAGACGGTATCCTATTAAAAGTTAAAGTTTTTAAAGGGGGTGTTTATCACTCAGATGGTCAATTATAAAATAAATATAACTCTTTTAAAAGTCAATGAAAATTATTCATTGACTTTTTTTATTTATACATTACAACCATGACAAAAAAACAAGCATGGATAAAAGCTTTAAGATTACGTACACTTCCATTATCTTTATCAGGGATAATTTTAGGTTCATTTATTGCTTACCATAACGGTTATTGGAATTCATTAATCTTTCTTTTTGCTTTAACGACAACGATATTATTTCAAATAGTATCAAACTTAGCAAACGATTTGGGTGACACTCTCAAGGGAGCTGACAATAACGAAAGAATTGGTCCCATGAGAGCAGTACAATCTGGATTAATCACCCCTAAAGAAATGAAAAATGCAGTCATATTAACCTCTTTTCTAAGTTTAATTTCTGCATTATCCTTAATTTATTTCGGTACTAAAAATCTATCCCAAGAAGTTTTATGGTTCTATATCCTACTCGCTGGATTAAGTGTTTTAGCGGCAATAACTTATACAGTTGGTAAAAAAGCTTATGGATACAACGGTTTTGGCGATATATTTGTTTTTATTTTCTTTGGCTTAGTAAGTGTTTTAGGCGTTTATACCTTATACTCAAAAACATTTGAATGGATAAACTTACTACCCGCAACAGCAATTGGATTATTTAGCACAGCTGTTTTAAATTTAAACAATATGCGAGATCAGGTTAACGATCAAAAAGTTGGTAAAAAAACCTTAGTAGTTCAAATAGGACCTCGGAATGCCAAATTATACCACTCCTATTTAATATTAGGTGGTATCATCAGTTTTCTTCTATTTAATATTTTAACAACTAATTACAAAGGAATAATCGGACTATTTCCTTCCATTATCATGTTCATTCATTTGCAAAAAGTAATGATTACTACCAATCCTGCCGATTTCGACCCTGAATTAAAAAAAATAGCTCTTTCCACTTTTGCTATTTCGGTATTAACAAGTATATTTATTAATATGTAGAATGCTTGCACGCTTTAAAAAACACACTTTATTTTTCAAAAAACCAAGTGGAACTAGCCGAGGGATTTTGAAAGAAAAACATTCTTGGTTCATTGAGATTTACGAAGAAAATTCACCTGAAACAATAGGAACCGGTGAATGCAGTGTCATTCCCAATTTATCTCCTGACTTTATTGATTTTAGTACTTATGAAGAAAAGCTAAATGAGGTCTGTAATCATATTAACATATATATTGAAAATCTTTCATTGCTAAACGCATTCCCTTCCATTCTATTTGGATTAGAAACAGCTTTACGCGATTTAAAAAATGGCGGTCGTAAAATAATTTTCAAAAATTCTTTTTCACAAGATCAAGCAAAAATACCTATTAATGGATTAATTTGGATGGGGGATCCGATATTCATGCAAGAGCAAATTGAACAAAAATTACGCGAAGGATTTACATGTTTAAAAATGAAAATCGGTGCTATTGATTTCGATTCTGAAATGAAAATATTAGAAAATATTAGACTAAAATTTAATAGCAATGAAATTATACTTCGCGTTGATGCCAATGGAGCATTTTCACCAAATGAAGCTGAAGAAAAATTAACAATACTTTCTCAATATGACATCCATTCCATCGAACAACCTATAAAACAAGGGCAAACAAGCAAGATGAAAAAATTATGCTTGCTAAATATTGTACCTATTGCTTTAGATGAAGAATTAATAGGAATAATTAATCCTCAAGATAAATACAATCTATTACAGTATATTTCACCACAATTCATTATTCTTAAACCAAGTTTACATGGCGGTTTCATTGGATGTCAAGAATGGATCGAAATTGCGAATAAATTATCTATACCTTGGTGGATAACATCTGCTTTAGAATCTAACGTCGGATTAAATGCAATTGCTCAGTTTGCAGGTGAATATAATAATTCCCTTCCTCAAGGGTTAGGAACGGGTGGTTTATACTCCAATAATTTTGATTCTAACTTAACAATTAAGCAAGGAAATATATTTCTTCGATAAAGTGTGTTTTGTTAATTCTACTTACTGTTAAAAAACAGACGTTTATTTACAATATTGTTTTTTTTCTCATGTTTTGATAAAAAAATTTGCTAAATCGTTTTTGTTTTTGTTAGATTTGCTTAACTGATTGAAAACTATAATTCTACAAAAACTATAGACTATGAAAACTTGCTACGATTTGAAATTTCAAATTTTGAAATTGATATTGTTTATAACACTATTTGTTCAAAGTAGTTACAATCTTAAAGCACAAAGTCCTGGTGGAGTTTCTACAGGATTAAAATTATGGCTAAAAGCAAATACTGGAACTACCAATGCAGGTGCTAATTTAACTTCATGGACCGATCAAAGTCCTGCTCCATTAGGAATAACTTTAAATGGAAGTCCTGATTTAATTCCTACAGGGTTTAATTTCAATCCGTATATCGATTTTACTTTAAGTGGTGGTAATGGTGGAGACTTTTTACGAATTCCTTCACAAAATTTACGTTCTTTCTTTTGGGTTTCAAAACTAAATGATTTAAGCAGAAAATCAACTCATTTAGCAACGTATGACGGTGTCACATTATCACTTCCTTGTTCAGCTTGTCCTTTACATGGTGGGGAGAATGGTACCGCATTTGCTGAATATTTAGAATCAGGATATGGTAGTGGAGGATTTCAAGCAGCAGGTGTTTGGCGTAGAAATGGAACGGCAACAGGTATTTCTTTCAATTCTCCGCATACTGGAAAATATGATATTGTAACAGCATTAGGAAACAATACTGTTCCTACAAATGTTCTTATGGGAGGACAAAACAGTAATTTACCTTCGTTTGATGGTCGGCCTAGAGATTGGTTTGGTCCAGTCGGTGAAATTATTTCATATAGTGGTGCTATTTCCGTTTCAGATGCAAACAAAATAGAAAGCTATTTAGCCATAAAATATGGAATAACCTTAGGAGGAAATGGTTCAACTACTTTAGCATACACTTCTCCAAACGGAACTACAATATGGAATTTAAATACTGGTTATCATTACGAAGTAGCTGGAATTGGTGCTGACATGGTTTCTGAAGCTTTAAATCAACCTAAATCACATTCAATCAATAGTCCCAGTGATATTATTACAATGGCAAATAGTAATTTTACAACACCCGCTGCATTAGCTGATGGTCAGTACTTAGTTTGGGGACACAATAATGCTTCTTTAACTTATACTTGCCAAAATTTCAATCATGCAGCAACAACTATTTCTGCGATGTGGGACAGAGAATGGAGAACTCAAAAAACAAATTCACCTTCAGGAAATGTTATAATTGAAATTGATATGACAACTGTTCAAGGTCCCACAGGATTAGGAACTGCCATCAATGCAGATGTTCGATTACTGTTAGATAACAATAATAATTACTCAGATGCTTCGTTGGGAGAATTTACGTATTCTCCAACTATTGGCTATTCATCTACAGGTGGAAAAATATATTTTTCAGTTCCTTATTCCGAAATTCAAAGTGGCCAAGGTTTTTTTAAACTTGCTTTAGCTTCTCCTCTTCCCGTTGCAAATGCAGGATTAGATATTCCTATATGTTCTGGTAGTTCTGGTTCAATAGGAACAAGTAATACTTCAGGTTTTACTTACGCTTGGTCTCCTACTACCGGCTTATCTTCAAGTACAAATTCAAATCCGAATATCACTTTAACAAATTTCACTGGAGCTCCAATAGTTTCAACTTATAGTGTAACAACTACTGTTACAGCAACAGGATGTACAGCAACCGACAATGTTGACATTACTATCAATCCAATTGACAATCCTGCTTTTACAACTTCACCAACTTGTACTGGCGGAACTTGTAATATAACGGGAACAGCTGGGGGAAATTTTACTTTTACAGTACCTCCGACTGACGGTGCGACAATTAATGCAAGCAATGGAACAGTTAGTAACGGTGTTTCTGGTACAACATATCAAATAACTTATACAACAATAGGAGCTTGTCCTGCAACTTCAAACCAAACGGTTACAACAACTGCACAAGACAATCCTGCTTTTACTACTTCACCAACTTGTACTGGCGGAACTTGTAATATAACGGGAACAGCTGGGGGAAATTTTACTTTTACAGTAACTCCGACTGACGGTGCGACAATTAATGCAAGC
>JACOTM010000092.1 GCA_016178305.1 Flavobacteriia bacterium
GAAATCCATTTATTTTTTATTATTACTCCATCATTTAATATATTACTTTTTTCAATTGCATCATATTCTTCATAAGTATTTGCAGAAAACAACACCGTAAATCCATGATTCTTAAAAATTGAAATCCATGACTCAATCGAAAGTAATATATATATCGAAATTTTTTTATTATTTATATAGGAAATCTTATTTAAAGCTTCAATAAAATCAGACGCATTTAATACTGTCGATTCACATCCATTGGAGTGACGAATATCTATAAATAAATTTTTTCCAATGAAATAATTTGGATCTAATTCTCCTAATTTTGCTAATTTTTCCTTCTTAACTGTTTTATAGGTCAAATGATTTAAGTTATCGTCTGTAGAATTTGGAATACAACCATCTCCATTCGTTTCTGAATTTAAATTGACGTCATGATACAACCATAAAGTATTGTTTTTCGATAGTTGAATATCAATTTCAACACCATCACAACCATCCATAGATAATGCAAATTCTACCCCTTCTTTCGAATTGTCATGATAAATACTATTTTGAATCTCTAACCCCGTAGCAGCGTGACCATTAATACTCTCAAAACTAAAATCTTCTTTAGATTTTCTACATCCTAAAAATGTAAAACCAAAGATTACGATAAAGAATTTAAAATTCATATAAAACTCCTATATTTAAGGTATATCCTAAAAAATAAACTCGCTCCCATTTATTCAGAATTTCACTATGATATTTTTCACTTGCGGGTCCCAGAGTAGTTGATTGTGTCAATTTTATTTTTTTCCCAATCAAAAATTGATACCCCATTAACAATTCATTCCAATAATGGTAATTTGATTTTGTATGATTATAATTTAGATATGAAAAGTTATAGGAAATAGTCGGCTTTAATTGAATTTTCGATTTCTCAATTAGATAATAATTAACACCTACTGAAAATCGAGGAGAAATTCTTTGTTGAAAAAATGTTTTTATAATCCCTAATTTTATTGAAGAAAAATAATCAAATTTATTTCGTTTATAACTTATTCCTATTCCTGAATAAAAATCATAGCGATTCATATCAACTTGACAAAATACAGAAACGTTACTAAATTGTGTAAAGGAAGTAAAAGTCTGAAAAAATAGAATAAATAAACTAAGTCTTAGGGCATTTTTTACAATGAACACCTTTCTTTTTATATTTCTTGCAACATTCTTTCTTTTTAGCACATGAACAATTTTCACACGTTGAAAGTATTAACTTTTCTCCAAAATGAATTAAATTACTATCTTGTTTCATTCTATTTAGAATTATTCTAAACAAAGGTACTATAAAAAATAATTACTCCAAAAAAAAATAAAATTTATCTCAATTTTATTTTCCTATATTTTTTGGCGACGGAATCTCGGCGAGTTTTCAGCTAGTCGTTAATACTCGGTTTTTATTTTCTCAAGTTCTTCATTTATTATTTTGTTAAGTTCCTCAAACTTGTTCAAGGTCATAAGGTATTCACCATTTTTTTATTTCAATGTCGCACATATTTGTTTTAAGGGGAATTATTTTGTCATTTGTTCCGTGGATATACACAAAATTTCTTGGCAGGTCAGTATTTGTCCAATTTAGAATTTTATGTAATGCCCATTTTAAAAATTTTGGGTCTGTGTCGTCAATAATTTCCTTTAGTATAGCTCGATCTTCTATGGTTTTAGTCCCGAAAAAATAATGTGTTAAAAAGTTTGTCTTTTTAAGAGATATAATTTTATTTTGAGATGCGACTAGAATATTAAACCTAAATTATTCACCTTTAAATTAAAATTTCGCTTCGATATTGAAAATTATCGTTTGTTCTTTTTTGGGGCTTGAACCAAAAAGAAGAACCAAAAAAGAAAAAGCATTGCTTTTGAAGACCAAACGATAGTGCCGGGACAAGACTTGGAAAATAATAATTCCTAAAATAAATAATCAAATTCTATCTAGAGTAGTTTCAAGCGAAAGAAATGAAAACTGATCATTGATTTTCTTAATATTCGATATTAATTTATTATTTGATTTCATTTTCATTATTATAAACCCCAAACCTGCTCCTCCTTTTTTTGAAAAAACATTCTCTGATAATTCTTTAATGTAGAATTTTTTTATTTCCTCAGAAGTTTGTTCATTAATAAACTCAATTTGTTTTGAGATATGACTTGATTCTTCAGAAGAAATAATATTTCCAAAGTTTATCTTATATATTTTTTCATTTTTACCAATAATCAAGAATCCTAATTGCCTTTGTAAATCATCCTGTTCACCATGCTTTCGGATATTTTGAAGACCTTCGATTAAAATTGAAAAAACTCTTTTACGAATCATTTTATTATCACCTATTGAAGTCATTAAAATTTCATTTCCTTCAACCAAACTATTCACTAAATCTTGCGTAAAGATACCAAAATGCGAAACTACAATCTTCAAATTATCATTTGAAAAATTATTTTTTATTTCTTGATAATTCACAAGAATATCTTCTGCAATTAGACTATTTTTAGTGTCAATCATTATATATAGCTTCTCAATACCAACTATTAAACGTAAAATTAATGCTAAATATTTAATTAATTACAATTTAGTCTAAAGATATTTTATTTCAATAGATTAACATTTCCTACTACTAATTTTTTCTCATCGGTTTGACTCATCTTAAAAGAAATTCTCCAAGTATAAGTTCCGTCTTGTTGAATTAAGCCATTGTACGTGCCATCCCATCCCATTGCGGGATCATTCGATTCAAAAATTGTTTCACCCCAACGATTAAAAATCAACATTGAAAAATCATAATTATCATATCCTTGCGTAAAAATAGGTTGAAAAACATTGTTATATTGATCATTGTTTGGTGTAAATGAATTTGGTATATAAAAAATCAATTCTTCATTTAAAATGATTGTATATTTAATTGAATCAACACATCCTTCAGCAGATTTCGCTACTAATACAATTTCATACGATTGAATCGTATCATTCGTATAAATATGAGTTGGTGCAAATAAATTTGACATAGTTCCATCACCAAATGTCCAATTATAACTTGTCGCACCACTTGAAATATTCAATAAGTCAAAACTCTCTCCTATTCCAGGATGAACTGGAGTCCAATAAAAATTAGCAACAGGCTTATCTACAGGAACAAAAGTAAACGGAGAAGAAGTTGTTGCACATCCAAAGGCATCAATAACATTTAAAGTATAAGCTCCATCAACTAGGTTGTTAACATCTAAAGTTGTTTCATTGTTACTCCATAAATAAGTAAATGGGGCATTTCCATTTATTGAGACCCCTGAAATACTCCCTAATTCAGTACAACTTATTTCATTTTTCACCATTGAGGTTAAATCTATTTCAGGGCCAGGGATATTATCTACAGTAATTTGTTTTGAATCTGTGCATCCTGCATTGTCAACAACTTCAAGATTATAAATTCCTGCAGGTATATTAACTAAATCTAAAGAATTGTTAGTATTTAATCCATTCCAATTGATTACATAATCTGGTGTACCTCCACTTACTGATATTCCAGAAACTTTACCATCATTTTCATCGCAATGCACAGACGAGATACTCATTGAGCTAACATCAATCACAGGTGGTAATTTATTAATAATCGTTGCATTATACGTCTGGATACACCCTTGATCATCAACAACAGTTAAAACATAATTACCTGCCATCAATGAATTAATATCTAAAGTATTCATTCCATTACTCCAAGAAAATTGTGGATTAATCCCTCCATTTATCATTACCCCATTTATTGCGCCATTGTTTTGGTCACAATCTTTAGGAACAATGATAACATTTGTTGCATCAATCCCCATAGGTACATTTCCATTTATTGCAATAGGATTCGAAATAGAAACACATCCAAATTGATCTGTAACAGTTAAAATATAATTACCAGCAGTTAAATTTGAAGCATTTATTGCATTACCTGCATTATTTGACCATGAATAAACCAAGTTTGAACCTGTAACAGTTATCCCTGAAATCGAACCATCATTACTTGTACAGCTTTCATTATTAACTAACATATTTGCTTGATCAATTATCGGCGCAACAGTATTCACAACTGTAAATAAATTTGACACCGCTTGACAACCAGAAGCATCTGTAACAGTCAAACCGTATGTACCTGCTGTCAATGCAGTAATATCTAATGTTGTTTGAGTTGTATTTGACCAAGCATAAGAATATGGTGTCGATCCACCCGAAATTAAGATTCCTGAAATTGATCCGTCCGCTTGATTACAATGTTCATCAATAACAATTGCTGGTGTAGAATTTATTGCTAAAGTTCCTGTAGAATTAATAGTAAAAGGACCTGCATTAGCTACACATCCATTACCATCGGTAACTACTAATGAATAATTTCCTACGTTTTGGTTTAAAAGATCAATAGTGTTCGCTAAACCATTATTCCAATTATAAACTAACCCCGTTCCATTTGCAGTAATCCCAGTAATCGAGCCATTTGCTGTTCCACAAGTAGCATTTTGTATAATTATTCCTGTTAAATCAATTGTCGGTGAAGGTGAATCAATTAGAGTAAAAGGATTTGAAATTACCGAACACCCAAAATTATCAGTCACAGTTAACACATAAGTTCCAGCAGATAAATTACTTGAATTCACATTTGTCCCTGCTCCGTTATCCCATAAATATGTTAAATTAGATCCTGTAACCGCTATCCCTGAGATTGATCCATTTGAATTTGTACATGTCTCATTCACAATAACCACACTATTTTGATCCATTGATGGTCCAGCAATATTATTAACCGTAAAAGGAGACGACGTTGCTGTACATCCATTTAAATCTGTTACCGTTAACGTATATGTTCCTGCTACTAAATTTGTAATATTTAGACTGGTTTGAGTTGAATTTGTCCAAGTATAGTTAATTGGATTTGTTCCTCCTGAAATTATTACCCCAGAAATCGCACCATTACCCTGGTTGCAATGATCATTAGTTACATTTACAGAGGCTGAATTTACGGCAATTGAACCAGCAGAATTAATTGTAAAAGGCCCCGCATTTGCAGAACATCCATTACTACTAGTCACAACCAATGAAAACGTCCCCGGCAATTGATTTAATAAATCTAAAGTTGTTGCTAAACCATTGTTCCAGTTATAACTCAAACCTGTTCCACTTACAGAAATTCCCGTAATTGATCCATTAGCTGAACCGCAAGAAGCATTTTGAATAACAACTCCTGTTGTATTTATTGTAACTGATTGAGTATTTGTAACTGAATAAGCTAAAGTTGAAACTGAACATCCAAAATTATCCGTTACAGTTAGCACATAAGATCCAGCATTTAAATTAGACGCATTTAAAGATGAGCCTGCACCGTTCGACCATGAATAAGTCAAGCTTGTTCCACTCGCCGTAATTCCTGAAATTGAACCATTAATTAAATCACATGTTGCATTTACGATTGTTATTCCTGTAACATCAATTGATGGTCCTGCAATATTATTGACAGTAAAAGGAGTTGAAGTTGCGACACAACCATTTACATCCGTTGCTGTTAATGTATATGTTCCTGCTACTAAATTTGTAATATTTAGACTGGTTTGAGTTGAATTTGTCCACGTGTAATTAATTGGATTTGTTCCTCCTGAGATTGTTAATCCAGAAATAGCTCCGCCCCCTTGGTTACAATGATCATTTGTTACAATTGCAGAGGCTGAATTTACAGCAATTGATCCAGTAGAATTAATCGTAAATGGTCCTGCATTTGCAGTACAACCATTCCCATCAGTTACCACTAAGGAATAGTTTCCAGGAGCTTGATTCACAAGATTTAAAGTCGAAGCTAATCCATTATTCCAATTATAAGACAATCCTGTACCAGATACAGTTATTCCTGAAATTGATCCATTTGAACTTCCACAAGAAGCATTTTGTATTGTCATCCCAGCAGTATTAATAGTAGGACCAGTTGTTGAATTAATTGTATAGGATCCGCTATTTACAACACAACCTGCATTATCTGTTACGGTTAACACGTAAGATCCTGGGATTAAATTTAGTGCATTTAAATTTGTTCCTCCTCCATTTGACCAAGAATATGAATAAGGTGTTGTTCCTCCTGAAACTGTAATTCCTGAAATTGATCCATTCACACCATTACAATTTTGATTGGTAATTACGATATTCGTAGTATTTAAAGTCGGTGCACTTGTTCCTGTTATTGAATATGGGCCATCTGTGTCGGTACATCCTTTAGAATCTGTTACTAATAAGTTATAAGTTCCTATTGCTGCATTTGTCAAATTTGCAGTTGATGTTGAAACTGTATTCCATGCGTAAGTATAAGGGGCTGTTCCTCCTGAAACAGTTAATCCCGTAATTGAACCCAACACGGTACACCCTGCATTTGTAATAATTGCTGTTCCAGTAATAACCGGATTAGGTCTAACAACAGCGATTACTGGAATCCGAAAAGTTCCTGGACAAATTCCAGCATAATATGTCGTTGTAGCATTAAGAATTGGTGTAGTAAAAGTAGCTCCAGAAGCAATGCTAACTCCTCCAAATTGTTGTGTGTACCAATAAATAACACCGCCAGCAGGCATCGTTCCAGTTAAAGAAACAGATAACGAAGCCGTATGCCCCATGCAAACAGTATCATTATGAGGAATTAAATCATATATTGTAGAAACTAAACTAGACATTCCTGACGCACCGATAGTCGCCCCATTTGGTGGAAAATTTGCAATCGTAGAAACAGTTGCAGATCCACTTGTCGAAGTTGTTCCATTTTGTCCTCCAATAACGGATTGAGTAGGTGTTCCAGACGTAAATGCAATAGCACCACCTGCTCCGCCTCCACCAGGTCCATTTGCCTCAATATTTGAAGCTCCAGATCCAAGAAGAACAGTATTATCCCCTCCTTTTCCTCCTTTTGCATTCATTATTATTGTAGCCGGAATAATTCCATTATTTTTGACAAAAACAGATCCACCTCCGCCAGCGCCACCAGCGCCATCATTCCCTTTACGTTGACCTAAACCAGCAGTTTGATTTAACGGATTAGATTTTAATCCTGCGGCACCATCTGACTCGAGAGTCCCTGTCCCTGATATAGCACCATATACAGTGACAAATACTATTCCACCTCCAGCACCACCGCTACCACCTTGTCCATTATCTTGATCTCCAGCGCCACCGCCACCGCCCATAAACAGACGTGTATTATCATACGTTAAAGAATGTCCTCCAAGTCCTCCTTCTGGTTTTCGATAACCAGTACCCCATAACGAATTATTTGGTCCAACTGTAGTTTCATCTTGATTTGAAGAAGACAAAGTATATCCTCCTCTACCACCACCAGAACTTGAAGAACCACCAAACCCAGCTAATTCAAGGTTCCAAATTGAATTGTATGTTGTACTTGGAACTCCTTTTCCTGTGTATGCTCCTGTACCAATATTTGATCCTCCTCCTCCGCCAGCATTTTGATATCCGGCACCTCCGCCACCATTTCCAGCAGCAGATCGGCCATAAGTTGAATATAATGCAGCATACTCTGTGGTGTAACCTCCAATACCTTCTCCTTTTCTTGCACCATTAATTCCTTGATCCGACGCCAAAAAAGTATCCCCAATACCTGTTCCTGGGCCAGCAGCTCCAGTTGAAACACCAGAAGAAGCTCCCCCAACATTGTCTGCAACACCACCTCTAAAACCTAAACCTGACGCACTTATTTTTCCTGTTCCATTTATCACTAAATTTCCAGCAATTTCCATTGTAACAACCCCACCTATTTGACCATTCCAAGCGGAAGGAACAATTGAAGTTGCTGTGTTAACCGTTACATCTTGAAAACGAGGAACTCTTACAATTTGTACATGTCCAGACGCTGTATAATTATTTAATAAACCACATTGTAAATTGATTGTATTTGTTCCTGCTACACTTAAAACCTCGACTTGTTCGTACTTTCCTGCATTATTGTAATTTGTGACATTTCCCCAAACATTTGCCAATAAATGCCAATCGCCACCAGCACTTAACGGCACCGTATAATGTCCGCCCCAACTAGCAGTAGGCGTAACATCTACATCTAAAGTTGCTCCTTGCATCTGGATAATCAAAATTAAATCCCCTTGATTTAAAGAAGAGGCAAAATTTGCACCAGTTAACGAATTACTATTTACTGTAATTGATGTAGCACCAGAAGTGGCATTTGCTGTTAAATAAGTATAAGTATTTACTATTGAATTAATGGCTGTTGCAGTATAACTACCGTCTTTAGCTCGTTGTCCGTAAAGAAAATTACAAAAAAGAAACAATGCCGCTTGAAGCAGCAAAATTTGGAGGAATTTCATAGTTTTAACAGTTTTTACAAATCTAGACGTAAAGATATAAAAAAGGTTGGCTAAATAATTAAAAAAAGTAAAACCTCTCCCTATATTGAAATCTTAAAATCAACAAGTTAGATTAAAAAAGAATAATTTGTTAATATTTTAAAATAAATTTATTTTTGAATAGCTTTTTTTTGAAACTGAAGCAATATATTACTTACCGCTGGACATATTTGAGAATTTAAATAAGTTATATCTGTTATTTGATAAATATTTTTGCGATCAGTATGTGGAAATTCTTTACAAGCCAAGGGTCTTATGTCATAAATATTGCATTTATTATCATTCCCTAAAAAGACACAAGGTGAATTTTTTAAAACATAATCTTTTTCATCATCTAATTTTAAATAATTTGAAATAAAATTTTTCTCAGCTAATTTCATTTTTTTTGAAATTCTCTTTATATCAATATCTCTAAAAATTGGACTGGTTGTTTTACAACAATTTGCACACTCTAAACAATCAATTTTTTGAAATGTTTGAACATGTAAATCTGAAAAAATAAGATCCGCTTTTTTATTTTTATCTTTTTTTAATTTTTCTAAAAGTTTTTTGAAAATTTCTTTATTTTCATTCGCCAAAACTAATATATCATTATACTTCATTGATTTAAAATCATTTAAAATATTTACTTGAAGTAAAGTTACTTTATTATCTATTAAAAAAAAGACAAACTCAGTTTTATTATTGATTAAGATATATATTTAAGCAAAATTTCAATATGGAAAAATTTGATTTAATTGTTTTAGGAGGAGGACCATCAGGTTATGCAGCAGCAATGAGAGCAATCGATTTCGGAAAAAAAGTCTGTTTAATTGAAAAAGAAAAAGTAGGTGGTGCTGGAGTTTACAATGGTGCTCTGTCTTCAAAAACATTATGGGAAGTTTCTAATAAAATAGCGAATATAAACGAAACAATTGTATCAAAAGGAAGAACTCCTTATTCCGTTGATTGGGAAGACATTCAAAAAACAGTTGATGAAGCTGTTTTTGAAAGAAAATTCCAATATTCTTGTCATCTAAAATTATTACAAAAAGAAACTAGTACTACATTTTTCAAATATGAAAGAGGAATAGGAAAATTTATTTCAAAAAATGAAATCTGCATCAACCATGAAGGTATTGAAAAAATAATTTGGGGAGAAAATATCATCATCGCAACTGGTAGCAGACCTCGAATCACGCCTAATATTCAGGTTGATCACAAAACAATCCTGACAAGTGATGATATTGAACATATTCAAGATTATCCAAAAAGTTTAGTAATAGTTGGAGCTGGTGTAATTGGCTGTGAATATGCAACTATATTTTCAAATTTCGGAAAAACTAAAGTCTATATTATTGATCGCCAAGATCAAATTTTACCTTTTGAAGATGAAGATATTTCATGTTTAGTTGCTTCAAACCTTGAAAGCAAAGGAGTTACAATTCATCACAACGCCATTTTATCTAGAATGGAAACCTTAAATAATCAAGTTGAGTACGAATTATTATATCCTGATGGAAAAAAAGAAATGATTCGTGTAGAAAAAGCTTTGCTTTCAGTTGGTAGAATTCCAAACATAGAAAACATTGGACTAGATAAGGCAGGTGTTAAAATGTCAGCCAGAGGTTTTCATATCGGAGATGATGATACATTAACAAACGTTCCAAATATTTATGCTGTTGGTGATGTGTCTGGAAGAATTGCTTTGGTAAATATGGGAGAAATTGAAGCAAGACATGCCGTAGAAAAAGCTTTTGATAATAAAAAAGAAAGATTAAGCTACGACAATATTTGTACAATTATGTTTTTAAATCCTGAAGTTGCAGCTGTTGGTATCAATGAAAAAGAATGCATCAACAAAAATATTCCTGTAAAAGTTGTAAAAATTGATTATTCCGTAATTACAAGAGCAATTGCGATGCGAAAAACTCAAGGATTTTTCAAAATCATTGTAACAAATGATCGAGAGATGAAAATTCTAGGAATGCGGGCAGTTGGAGAACATGCTTCTTCAGCTATCCAGGCTGTCGGATTATTAATAAAAATGAATGTCGGAATTGAAGCTTTGTCGGAATTAATCCATCCTCATCCTTCAATTGTGGAAGGCATTCAAGAATGTGTCCGAATGTTACTAAAACGATCTATTTTTAAATCATCTGTTTTTAAAGATAAATTAGCTTGTTATTCACTTGTTGATGGTGTAAAAACACCTTTAGAAAGACTTTAAGATTTTAAGATTCGGTATTTTATGATTTTAGAGTATGAGTCTTAATTATTTTCCTTTCAGCTCCATGGCTCTTAATGTATTAATCATTAAAGAAGCAATTGTCATTGGTCCAACACCTCCAGGTACAGGAGTGATAAATGAACATTTAGGCGCAACTTTTTCAAAATCTACATCACCACATAACTTCCAACCTTTCGGATTATTAGCATCTAACACGCGCGTAGTTCCTACATCAATAATAACTGCCCCTTCTTTAACCATTTCTTCCTTAACGAATCCTGGTTGTCCAATTGCAGCAATAATAATATCAGCTGTTTGACATATTGCTTTTAAATTTTTTGTTTTACTATGCGCTAGAGTCACTGTGCAATTGCCTGGATTTGTATTTTTACTAAGCATTACACTTAAAGGCATCCCAACAATATTACTACGCCCAATAATCACACATTTCTTCCCTTCTGTTTCAATATTATTTCGTTTCAATAATTCCATTATTCCTGCTGGAGTTGCAGGTAAAAAACCAGGGATATTCAACATCATGTTCCCTAAATTTACAGGATGAAAACCATCAACATCTTTTCTTGGATCTATCGCTTGGGTAATTTTCAACTCATCAATATGCTTTGGCAATGGTAACTGAACAATAAATCCATCAACGCTTTTATCTTCATTTAAAGACTGAACTTTAGCTAATAAAATTTCTTCAGGAACAGTTTCATCATACCGAATCAGAGTACTTTCAAAACCAATTAGTTCACAAGCCTTTACTTTTGCATTTACATAAGTCAAAGAACCACCATCATTTCCTACTAAAATCGCAGCTAAATGGGGAATTTTTTTTCCTTCTTTCTTGCGATTTTGAACAGCTAACATTAATTCCTTTTTTATTTGTTCAGAAGTTGCTTTCCCATCTAATAACTGCATAGTAAACTAATTTTGCACAAAGATACTCTGCTAAAACGGTAAATAAAAGCGTTCAAAAAAATAAATTGTACTTTTACAGATAGTTCATTAAAGACAGGATATAAACAATTAATTTTCATGAAAAAAATATTTTTACTCTTTGTTGCAAATTTATTATGCCTAACATTAAGTTCTCAAACAATTAAAGGCTCAGAGATAGGAATTGATGGAGCTTTAGGTTTTTCTACAATGGGAGGATCTTTTGGTTTAGGGCTTAAATATGGTTATAAAAAAACTCCTGATTTTATTTGGGGTCCTTCATTCCGTTTGATGAGATATTGGAGTTCTAGTTATACATTAAATTATGTCGGACATGCAAATATTTGGGGTGGTGGATTTTATTTTCATTACAGAATGCAAAATGTTTTATATTTAGGTGTTGAATCTGAAATCTTAAAAAATCCTTACGCATCAATTAACTACGCAAAAACAAATTGGGTCCCTACACTATTTTTATGTGGTGGATTTTCAAAAGAATATAAAGAAAAAATTAGATTAAATGTAGGACTATACTATGATGTGATCAATAATGTAAATAGTCCTTTTAGAACAAGTTATACCATGAAAAAGACAAATCCTCAAACGGGACAAATTATAGGGTATATCCCGCTCATCTATCGTTTTTCTATATTTATCCCAATTAAAAACACTAAAGAAAGTGATATAAAAGAAAATGAGGACTCTAATTAAGTCCTCATTTTTAATATAATTTAAAATTCTATTTCACATACCTGCTGGCTGTGCTTGAGGTTTTACAAGTGATCCAGCTTTTCCGAAATTGCTAAATTCAATGTAAAAACATAAAGCTCCCTTTTGATCACCATACGCTAATTCAGCTGGAATATATAATCTATATTTCCCACCTTTTTTCAAATTAGGAAAAGCATCTCTCCAACCTTGGATTACTCCTCCTAAATTAAATTTAGGTTTTTCCATTGAACCTTGAGCTTTTCTATATTCAAAAGAACTTTCCATGGTATCTCCTACTGAATTTGTTAAAATATAATCTGCTTCAACATCATCCGCAGCTGTTGGAGAACCTCCTGTACCTGCAGTAATAGTTTCTATAATTATACCATTTTCTAACACTTTAGTATTCGGAAGAGATTGTGCTTTTTCCATCATTGCAGTACTTGTAGATTTATTCTTTTCAGCAACTCCTGCATTCATTTTAGTAATGAAATCTGTGATTAATGTATTTCTCTGTTTAAAAGAAATTAAGGTATCTTTGCTATTTAGTATATGAGCAAATCCTTTTCCTACAAGTTCAATATTTACTTGATTTTTTCCATTAACACTTTCTAAAAATTTGATGTATTCGTAAGCCATAACATTTCCAATACATTTTGAACCTTCTTTTGCATAAGCAATCTCAAAATCTTGACCATAAGGACCAAAAAGTTTTTGTAATGTTTCTTTACATACAGGATCTAATACTGTTGAAGAAGCTGTTAACCCTTCAATAAATCCTTTTTCTAACAATTTTTTATCCATACTCTTAAAGTTTGGATCCGAAGACAATCTTCTAATTTGCTCAGCTCCAAACGAGTACGACAAGCTATCTTTTTCACTTTTCAATTCTATTGCTGCTCCATCAGCATTTTTATCATTTCCGCATGAAGCAAGAATTAATAAAGAAAATATTCCTATTACTTTTTTCATCCTATTATTTTATAATATCAATTAATTCAACATCAAAAATTAAAGCCATAAATGGTTTAATTGCTCCTCCTGGATGTGGGTGTGCACCATATCCTAAATCCTGTGGTATGTATAATCTATATTTAGATCCAACTGTCATTAATTGTAAAGCTTCTGTCCAACCTGGAATTACTTGATGTACTCCAAAAGTTGCAGGCTCACCACGAGAAACAGAACTATCGAACACTGTTCCATCGATTAAAGTTCCGTGATAATGCACTTTTACAGTATCAGTTGCTGATGGTTTTACACCATTACCTTCTTGAATCACTTCAAATTGCAAACCTGAACTTGTAACAGTTACACCTTCTTTTGATTTATTGCTTGTTAAAAATGCTTCTCCTTCTTCTTTAAATGCAGCAAATTTTTTCTCTCCTACTGAATTTAAATAAGATTGAATAATTGCATTTGCTTCATTAGGAGCATATTTTACTGTCTTCCCTGAGAAAACATCATTGATTGCTTCAGCTAATACTTCTGTTGACAAACCATCTAAATCTTGTTGTAGTAAGCTATCTGCTATACTCATACCTACACAGTAACTTACTGCTTTAATTTCTTCTGACATTTACTTTATTATTTTTTGACAAAGATACATTTTTAGTTTGAATTCAATTTCAAAAAAAAGTGACTCCGAAATTGAAGTCATTTTTCCTACATATTTAAACTGAAAGTATTTTATTTCAAGGTCAAATAGTATTTACGGTTTGTTTTGCACTCATTCCTCCGCTATTAACATTCTGAGCAATCGCCCCATTTCCTCCTTCACAAGTTATTTTTGCTTCTTTTTTCTTCGACATAAATTTATCTGAAGTTGTAATACTGGATATTGTAGGGTCTCCATCTGGAGTTCCATCAACATTGTAAAATTTTTGTTCTGATGTAATAACGCAATCGCACGTATATTCTTTTTTACATGACGCTAATGCTAATAACCTGAGATTCGATTAATAGATGATCTTTTTCATAAAATTGATATTTTTTCACAAAAATAAAAAAATATAATTTAAAAAGATATTTGATATTGTAAAACAAGCATTCCTTTCGTTGTTACAACTTTTAAATCTCCATTCAAATCTTTTCGATAAATTGGTCGGGATTGATAGCCTAATGTTAATTTACTGTGATGATCTCCATTAATTAACCAATTTAAACCAGCTTCATATATTATCATAGGATCTTTTAATGCTTGATATTTTGAGTATTGAATACTAGTATATGCCTGTAAACTACCTTGCTCTTTCAATAGATTATCTTTAAACTTATAGCCAAAAAGCGCATAAATAGTTTGTCCTGTACCAATTATTGGAGCTGCATTTCCTGGACCATTAAACGAGCCAGCCGAATTTACTTTATTGGCAGGATTCATTGCGCCAACATTACGAATATAGTTTTTACCCATTTGGTAATCGGTATATGCAATGTAAGCTGTAATTGCGTTTCTCTTTTCAGATAACGGCAATTCTATAAATACATCTGTACCTAATAATGTCATATTTTTACTAATTGTATCTCCATTCGAATTTATAATCCAAAGTGCTTTATTTTGATTAATCCAGCCAACTCCTAAGTTAAATATTTTCTTTTTTCCATGATAAGTTCCTGATGTGTAAGCCAATGTATTATCTTCTTTATCTAAAAATTGATAATTTATATAACCTTGTGTTTGAACTTTGGGAGGTAAATACGAAAAAGTTGCTGAATTTGAATTTAATGCTCCCAATATGACTGACGAATTCTGTCCTATCATTGGTTTACTTAATGCCAATCGATAATCCAACTTTCCTATTTTTCCTTTTGCATAAATTGATAACTTTCTTAAAAACTGATCATTTACACCATTTGTAACTTGCTGGTATAAAGGCGCATCAATACCCATTATTGAACCTACTCCAGGTGCAGCAAATCTTGTTAATCCACTCCATCCAGATAAACCTGTTCCAATTGTCAAGATAGACTTATGAATTTTATATTCTCCAACAGCATCATGCACAAAAGATCCTGAATACAACGTTGAAGTATAGTTAAAATTATTTTGTCCAAATTGACAATAGAAAAAGACTCTGTCTGTTAATTGAGCCATTACATTAAAGCGTAACCTTCGAATACCAATATCGAATGGGCTAACATTTCCATATCCACCTGAATTGGCAGAAGCAGAAGCCGTATTTGTTCCTGCGGCAGTTGTATTATTTTCAGCTTTCAATGTTGATCCAGGATTCAGATCGGTATATCTTGTCCAAAATTGTCCTACAACAGTTGCTTTTATGAAATGAGAACCATCATCATTAAAATTCTTTTTTAGTTCTGGATATTTTATTTCACTTTTAGGTTTGTCTTGTGCATAAATAAAACAAGAAACGACCATTAAAGCATTTGTTAAAATGATTTTTATTTTCATTGGGAATAAAATTAAAATCCTCATGTTTATTAAAACACGAGGATTGTTTTTTAATTATTTTTTCTTTACTGCAGCAAATTTATGATTTGATCTTGTAATTGACTTAAATTCTTCTATTCCTTTGATTACAAATTCACCTCCATTATTTTCAAAATCAGCTTTAATATGATGCAGATTTTCAATTACTGTGTGATCTACTAATTTACATTTTGAAACATCAAAAACAACTTTATCGGACAATTGAAATGCATCAATTTTTTCCTTAATTCCGATATAATTACTAAAAACAGCTGCACCGTGAACAATTATTTTATTGTCCACAATTTTTGCTTTTGCTGTAAATAAATTTTGAAAAGGGGCACCATTATATAGATGTAAAAATAATTTCATCAAAATACCAGCAGCAATCCCTATCAACAAATCAGTCATCAAAGTCACTACTATAGTAATAATAAAAATTACAATTTGATCCAAACCAATTTTAGCCATGTGTCCAAATTCTTTCGGATGAGCTAACTTATAACCAACTCCTATCAACATTGCTGCTAAAGCTGCATTTGGAATTAAATCACTAAATGAAACAGCAAAAATTAAAAAGATTAATATAAATACTCCATGAAAAAAGTTTGCCCATCTTGTTTTACCGCCATTCCCTACATTTGCAGATGAACGGGCTACTTCACTAATCATCGGTAATCCTCCTAAAACACCTGCTATTACATTTCCAACTCCAACCGCAATTAAATCTTTATTCGTATTCGATTTTCTTTTATAAGGATCTAACATATCAATAGCTTTCACAGTTAACAAAGCTTCTAAACTTCCAACTAATGCGAACATAATTACAAATTTAATAAACGTTCCTGTCTGTGAAACACCATCAAAACTGACATTTATTCCTAAAATATCTACCAATCCTTTTTTGAATTCTAATAACGGTGTATATCCTTTTGTTACTATTTCTCCTGCTGCATTTTTAACATCAGGAATATTATGAATACCCAAAATCTGAGCTAATGGAATAGATACTACTAAAACAATTAATGCTGAAGGAATTTTTTTCAAAGCTTTGATTGGTAACATAGGCCAACCAAATACAATAAACAAACTTACCAAACCAACAATTACTACTTCTTTATGCATAAAAAAATGAGCGAATGTATTTGAAATTTCTTTCAATAATTCTATTGGTTCTACCATTGGTTTACCTTCTGCTGTAACAGGATTCATACCTAATAAAACATGAATTTGCTTACTAATAATAATAATTCCAATAGCTGCTAACATACCATGCACGGCTGAAAGTGGAAAGAAATCACTTAATTTTCCTAGTTTAAAAAGTCCAAATAGTACTTGGATAACTCCGGCTACAACGACTGCACCAAGTGCTAATTTCCAACCTAACTCATTGTCTCCATGACCAAATTCAGCAACAGAACCTGCTACAATTACAATTAATCCAGCAGCAGGCCCTTTTATAGTTAATAATGAACCTGCAAAAAAGCTGACCACAATACCACCAATCATCGCTGTAAGTAATCCATAAATTGGTGTAAAATCACTTGCTTTAGCAATTCCTAAACTCAAAGGCAAAGCCAATAAAAAGACTAAAAAGCCAGATAAAGCATCGCTTGAAAAATTTTCTTTCAAACCTACAACCCCATCTTTTGGGATATTTTTATTACTATTTTTCATGATTTTTTGTTTTAAATAATATAAGCGTGCGCACTATTAAAATGATCGCTTAGCGATACTGTGATACTTTTTAACATGAGGCCCTAAGAATATTCTAGCATAAATTCTAATAACCGCTAATCCATTCAAAATAAAACTTAGAGCTACAAAAAATGCAAGTAATACTTGCTCCTCATGAATGTGAGAAAAAATTAAATCTATTCCAATAAAAGTAGGTGTAATAGGAAAAGCTGAAAGTCCTAAACAAGCCATAAAAAATACCGTAGTAATTTTCGGATGTTCATAAGAGTGGCCATAAAATTTATCTAAACTCACCCACTTTTCTAATCCTCTTAAACGTTGAATACACAAAAAACCAACAATACCAGATACAACTACACCACTTAAATACAATAGAATGTGTGAATAATCAAAATGTGCATTGAAGGAAATTGCTAATGCTACAAAAAAATGATTAATGATTACTAAACTCCAGCTTAACCGAACACTATTTCTTTCTGTAAACGCTTTAATTACAGAAACTAAACCTATAAAAGCAAAAAAAGTTGGAATATAAACTAATAATTCCTTAGAAATAAGAGTGTCATTGAACAACAATGAAAAACCTATTCCCATGAAAATAAAAAAGAAAATAAAAACATTTTTAAAAGTCAAAAAGTTTAATTTGTTTCCAAATCGCTTTAATGGATTCCAAAAACGAGTGTACATAATTGAGTCAATATTCCATTCTTTCAAGCTAAGCATGTATATTGTATATTCAAATCTTTTGGGCCATGAATCTTCTATTGTTTTTTGATGCGGAACGAAATTATAGAATTGCTCTCTAATTTTATAACTTATAACAGAAGGAGATACCAATAACTGATATGTTCTTAAAAATGCATTTCCTGCGATATGAATTAGAGCTACCTCTTGAAAACCTAATGCTATTTCTATAAAAATAAGTCCGATTTGAGCCATTGATGAATAAGCAATTTGGCTTTTAATTGAAGATTGAACTCTCGATGTCAAAATTGCAAAAATACTTGTCAGTATCCCTATAATAATTACAAAAATTCTAAATGAAGTTTGGTGCTCCCAAAATGGAAAAGTCCGCATCATTACAAACGCCCCGATATGAACAGACAAAGAACCGTAAAATATTGCACTTGATGGAGTTGGACCTTCCATTGCTCTTGGCAACCAGGAAGAAAAAGGCAATTGAGCCGATTTTGCTGCTGCAGACATATAAATTAGCAATGATATTATTATCCCAATTAAACTATGCTGTGACAAATGCTCATTAAAAGATTGATAATCTGCCATTTGTTTAAAAGAAATGTTTGCTTGCCAAAAATGGTGACTCAACCACATTGCTAGTATCAAACCAACATCACCAATTCTATAAATTGAAAAAACTTTTACTGCATTTTTCACTGGTAAATATCTTTCTCTGTAAAATGCTATTAATAAGAAAGATGAAATTCCTAATATTTCCCATCCAAGAAACATTGTTTCAAGATTCCCAGAAAAAATAATGATATTATACCCAATAAAGAAAAATAAAAGTGTTGTAAAAAATCGCTTATATCCATGTTCACGGTGTAGGTAAAAACGACTAAATCCTGAAACTAAAAAGGTTAATAATGAACCAACAATCAAAAATGTCATCGTAATAACATCAAAATGAATGTCAATATAAAAATCATAATTTCCAGATCGAAAAATGGAAAACTCTTTAAAATCAATCTGCTTCATTCCATATATCAACCAAATTGACACAAAAAATAAAGAAAAAATGAAATGAACCCCAATAGTAACAAAAGAAACACCTGAAATTAATTTCTCATTTCTTTTATTTAAGAGTAAACTAAATAAAAAACCAACCAAAGGAATTAATATAAAAAAATGAATAATGTACTCCATAACTAGTTATTATTTAATAAATAAACAGGTAAATTTAAATGTGTACTTTCTACTAAAGTATTCACGTTATCAATTGAATTAATTCTCATATCCGTTGGAGAATAAGGTGAAAATCTTCCTTTATCAAAGAAAAATAACGTCTTATTTTCTGGATGAACAACAATTAAGTTAATCCACTTATTTTCATACCATTCATAAGTCGTAATATTTTCTTGAATTACTTTTAAAACAACATCTGGAAAATGTTCTACAATCATCAATAGCCGCACAGGATCGTGTAATTCAACCATTTGTATCGGTAATCCCGGCCTCAAATCACCATCTATCCCATTTGAGACACCAAATAATCCCATAACATTATGAGGCAATTTAGTCCCCGCCCCCAAATTTTGATTATCTACTTTTGAAAAGTAATAATTTAAATTAATTCCTCCACAAACTGGCGTAGCAGCATTCAATATAGGCAACAACATTTTTCCATCTGGATCAATTGAATAATCATACGAATTCAAAAAAGCTCTACGATCTAAAAAAATATTTTTGGTTAAATTTCTTTTTCCAACAATACAAAGACTAGCAGTAGCATGATCTAATTCTGGTCGAGGTTCAAACAACGAAACGGTTCTAGTTAATATTTTTTTATGGATTCTTTCAGCTGAATCTTTCGTATTAATAGACATAAACCTCCTTGACCTTTCTTTTGAATTCAATTGTAATGCATGTAAAAAAACCAATTTATTTTCATTATGCTTTATCAGGTTTTCTTTTGAAAGGATTCCTTCATCGTAAAACAATATCTGATCTCTCGCTGTGTCATGTAATCCTCCAATAAATTGAGTTGAATCAGGTATATGAATGCCGATTTTTTTCAATTCAGCTCTAACTTCAGGTTTATTTGCCATAAAACTAATGACACGGGCATTCACTGAACCTGGTCGGCAAGAACAAGCTCCACAATCCATTGTAGCATAAAAAGGATTATTAGCACTACTTGAGCCATGACCAATAAAATACATTGTGGAAGCAAAATTTTCTGTTAATCCAATACTTTGAAATAGATTACTTACTCTCAAAACCATTTCTTCAAGTGTAAAACCTATTTTTAATCCACTTTCTGACACTTCTCCAACTGAATCAATTGTCAATATTGAAGTTGGATCCATGTGCTTAGAAGAAGTGACAAATGAAGCTGTTTTTGAAGGTTTAAAAATACTTGCAAACAATTTAAAAACAGACCAAAAACCTAAAGTATGAGTATAAATCCACCCTAAAACCAAACCATTAGCTCTATTCGAAAAATGAAAATCCTTTTTTACTTTAGTTGATTTTTCATATTCTTTAATCAAGAATTTTGGAGTGATGGGCGCAGGGCAAACTTTTGTGTAAAAATTGCTATGTTCTGGCTGAAAATAAAACTCAACATTAAAGTGCCCTGGCGTTCCAAAAGTTTCACTGTTTGAATCTACTTGCTCGATATATCTTCGTAAGGAACATTCTCTGTCGTCAATGCAAAATGCTACTTGAAATGATTTCTCCGTAATCTTTTCAATATTTGATGATTTTAATAAGCCTGATAGCACATTATCATAATAAGTCCATTCATAAGCTTCTTGCAAAACACTAAGCACCTCAAAATATTCATTTTCAGGCACAGGATCAAATACACCTTCAAATTCTAATTTTATTTTATGACATAATGGAGACCAAATATCTGTAAAATAAGAATCCAAAGCATCTATTTCGAGTAATAATTCAAATTGAATCAATTCAGAAAGAGTAATTTTTTTCTTATCCAACAAAGAGTCTGGATTCATTTCTATAAATGCAACCATTCCAGACCAACCTGGATGGGCAAATTGTTGATCGAATAAATAATGTTCATAGTTTTTTTCATTCCCCACCAAAATTTCCAAAAGCTCAGACAATGAACATTTATCTTCGATTAACAATTTTTTTGCTCTATCATTTTTAAAGAAACTAGTCAAACTATTTTTTTCAAGTTCCCGTAAAGAAGATAGAAATCCATTATTACCTGCTGGAAAATTCCAAATTGAAATTCCTTGGTCTAAATAACTACAAATTATTCTAAATAAAATCGGATGAACTAATGAATCTAAATCTATCTTAAAATGTTCTTTCCAATGATCTCTAACAACACCTATTCTAGAATTAATTTTTCCTTTATATTCTTTATGAAGTATTTTATCTAACCAAAAAACAAGTTGCTCTTCGCCATATTTCGAAACAATTATTTTTTCAAGAACTTCATTGGAAATCACTCCATTTTTTTGAAAAGCTCTAAATTCTTCAAGTTTTAAGTAATTTTTGTATCCAAAAATTGAAGACGCTTTTCTTAATGCTTCATGAAATTCTTGATCTTGAAATGACAATAAAATATTCTGAAATACAAAATCTTTTAATGGCGCTTGAAAAGGTAAAAATTTTTGTAATTTCTTTAAAACATTTATTTCATTATAAGTTGATTCCTTATAAAATTCCATAAGTCTAATATTATAACATTCAACTAAATTGTACAATTACATACAAAACTAATTTTGGTAATCCTTATCATTAGAATTCTTTTCAAATTTGATTCGCCCTAATATGTATTGTTATATATCAAGTTTATCTTAAAAATTCTATTAAAGTTTAATATATTACCATTCAGCAAAATATCATAAAATTATTTTTCTTAAGCATAGCCATTTAGGTTCTCGAAATAACCTTTTATTATTGTAATTAAAATAGGTGTTTTTAGTACTTAAAGAATGTGATTTCTCTAAATCAAATAATGGAAAAAAAATCGAATTAACAGAAATATCGGAATTATGAAACAGATCAAAAATTACAATCTCTTCATTATCTTCTATTTCTTCTATTTCAAGATAAACAAATTCATTAATATCATTTTTACCAATAAAAGTTGTAGTTTTTTTCTTAAACTCAATTTTTTTATTCATCAAGTTTAAATTAGAAGACTGCATTGTAAACGCATAACTGCTCCCCATCAGAAAAATAGTTAAACTACAAATAATCCTTCCTACAATAATTTTTAACATGAGACAAAAATATTAAAATTAGATTTTATTAGAATAAAATATTTTGCTAATAAATTGTTAAATTTCATTTCAAGAACTTCAACTCATTAATTATGAAACACTTGAAATTGGAATATTCTCCTTATATTCTTTTATTTCTTTACTTAAGTTTTTCAAACATCCAATTTCGACAGAAAACACTTTCATTTTTTCAAATTTATTATTCATATACATAAAAGCTTCATTAGTTTCAGGGTTAACCACTATCAAATTAATCCACTCATTTTCAAACCACTCAAGTGTTCCATTGTTTTTTTTAATGGTATTTAATACAATTTCAGGAAAATGTTCGACAACTACTAGCAATCTAATTGGATCATGAATTTCAACCATCTGAATTGGTAAACCTGGTCTTAAATCCCCATCTGTACCATTTGATACACCTATCAATCCCATAGCATTATGTGGTAATTTAGTTCCTGCTCCTAAATTCTCATTATCAACTCTTGAAAAATAATATTCTAAATTAATTCCTCCACAAACTGGTGCTACAGCATTAAGTATTCCTAGTAAATATTTCCCTTCTAAATCAGTTTTATAATCATACGAATTTAAAAATGCTCTTCGGTCAAAAAATATGTTCTTTGATAAATTTCGTCTGCCAACAATACATAAACTATTCGTCGCATGATTGTATTCAGGTCTTGGTTCAAATAAAGAAATAGTCCTTAACTTTACTTGTTCATGTACTACCTTATCATTCTGATTCGAATTTAAAGTATCAAATCTACGAGATCTTTCAACAGCATTTTTTTCCAATGCTGCATCCATCTTTTTTATATTTTCCAAATGTTGTAACCGATGTGTTTCAGAAATATTATCACAGTCAAAAAAAACCATCATATCCTTTGCCGTATCATGAAGTCCTCCAATAAATATTGTTGAATCAGGTATGTTAATCCCTCTTTCTTTTAGTATTTTTCTTACCTCTGAATGATTCCCAATAAAACTGATTACCCTTGCATTCACAGATCCAGGTCGGCCAGAACAAGCACCACAATCATATCCTGCATAATGGGTATTATTCACATTACTTGAGCCATGACCAATCGAATAAATAATAGGAGCAAAATTTTTAATTAATCCAATACTTTTCAATAAGCCTTCTAATCTGTCAGCCATTTCATTTACAGTAAAACCAACTTGTAATCCATCAATTTTAGAATCATTTAGATTATTTTCTATTGTTAATGTTGAATGTACTTCCATGTGTCTAAAAGAAGAGACGGTACTCGAATTATCTGACGGTTTAAAAACTCCCAATAATAATTTTAATATTGACCAAACTGCCAAAAAATGGGTGTAAAACCAACCTAAAATAAGACCATTTGCAATATTTGAAAAATGAAAATCTTTCTCAATTTTTTTATCCGGATTTATTTCTTTAATCAATACTTTAGGAGTCAAAATAACAGGACACACTTTTGAATAAAATTTACTCAAAGTAGGCTGATAATAAAATTCTAAATTAAAATGACCTGCAGTTCCAAAAGTTTCAATAGTCGAATCTATTTCTTCGATATGTCTTCTCAAAGAACATTCTCTATCATCAATACAAAATAATGCCTGAAAAGATTTTTGTTCTATTTCTTCAATTCGATCCTCTTTTAAAATCGCATTTATTACTTCTTGATAATATGTTTCTTCAATAATCAGTTGCCAAGTATAATAGACTTCAAATAGATCATTATATTTTGAATCAGCGAATAGACTAAGTGGTTTATTTTTTAGTTGGTAACCTAAAGGAGACCAGATTTCTCCAAAATAATAATCCAAAGTATCAATTTCTAATAAAAGTTCAAAGCAAATAAAATCTAATAATGTAATTTTTCTAGAATCTAATAATGTTTCTGGCTTTTCTTCAATCACTGATACAATTCCCGACCATCCTGGATGTGAAAATTGAATATCAAATAAATATTGCTCAAACAACGTTTCATCACCAACCAAAATTTTAAGTAGATACTTTAGATCTGTTGTTCCATGTAATAATAAATTACGTGCTCTTTCTGTCCTAAAAAAACTAGTTAAACTATTTTTTTCTAATTTTGCCAAAGATTTTATAAAACCGAAATTTGTTGTTGGAAATCCCCAAACAGCAACACCTTGATCTAAAAAAGAGCAAATAATTCTAAAAAGCAAAGGATGAACCATTGATTCAATATCAATATGGTATATCTCTTTCCAATGCTCTTTTAATTTTCCAATTCTTGGTACTATTTTTTCATTAAAATTTTGGAATAACAATCGATTTGTCCATTCCTCCATTGAATATTTATCCGTTTTTCTTGATATTACATGATTGAAAACCTCTTTATTCACTAACCCTTTTTCGTAAATTGCTCGATATTCTTTTAAGGACAAATAAACTTTATAACCAAAAGTTTCAGAAGCTTTCTCTAAACCTTCTTGGAATTTCAAATTTTGAAATGCATGTAACGTATTGTGATGAATAAAATCTTTTAATGGTGCTTGTGCTGGTAAATAATGTTTTAATCGATGAATTGTTTCATCAATATTAAATTTACTATTTTTCTCCTTTTCCATTAAATGTGATTAATTTTTTTTCAATTAAACTAAATATACCTTTTATTTAAGTAGAAAAATAGTTTTTATGAGAAATTTAACAATAAAATCAAAAATATAACCTCGTAGGATTATTTAATATCAAAAACTACGCTTCGCCATTAAAAGTTATCGATTGTTCTTTTTTTAAGATTGAAGCCCAATAAAGAACCAAAAAAGAAAAAGCACTGCTTTTGAAGACCAAACGGTTATCAGTGAACCAAAAAAAGTTCAATACTTGGGGTTAAAATTATTTTGAGGTGCTGAGCTTAAATAATTATTGCAATCCTATAATGAAAAAAGTCCAAATCTCTTGATCCTTTATTTTGTCTAATAGCATCTTTAATTTTAGCATTAACAC
>JACOTM010000113.1 GCA_016178305.1 Flavobacteriia bacterium
GGAGTAATTAATGAATATGCTTCACCACTTGCTTCAGCACGACCAGTTCTTCCAATACGGTGCACATAATCTTTTGGAGAACGAGGCAATTCATAATTAATAACAACGGGTAAAAATTTAATATCAATTCCTCTTGCAATAATATCAGTTGCAACTAACACTCGTAATTTTCCTTCTTTGAATTGAGATAATGCTAAATTTCGTGCTTCTTGACTTTTTTTACTGTGAATAGCTTTTGCATTTACACCATTGTGTTTCAATTTTACGACAACATTGTCTGCTTTATGTACAGAAGATGTAAACACTAGGACTTGTTGCATTTTATTTTCTTTAATAATATACCGCAATAAAGGCCCTTTTTTTTCTTCAGAAATCGTATAAGCTAATTGTTTTATCAAATCAATATTTTCATCTTCTGCCTCTATTTTAATAACAATTGGATGATCTAATATTATTGAATTAATATGCGCTACATTTTCACTAAGCGTAGCAGAGAACAATAGATTTTGTCTTTTATTAGGTAAAAAACTGAAAATCTTTCTCATCTCATCTTCAAAACCTAAATTCAACATTTTATCAGCTTCATCAATCACCAAGATTTTGACTTCTTGTAGTGATATTGCTTTATTTTCAATTAATTCAAGTAAACGTCCAGGTGTTGCAACAAGCACTTCTACTCCCTGTAAACCAATCATTTGAGGATTTACCGAAACCCCTCCATAAACAGCCATGCTTTTGACTCTTTTCGAAAGTTTTCTACTGAAAAATTTAAACACGTCATTGACTTGTATCGCTAATTCACGTGTTGGAACAAGAATGAGAGAATGAATATGTCGATTTTTAGAAGGTTGGCTTGTTTGTAAAATTTGTAAAATAGGTAAAACAAAACTTGCTGTTTTTCCTGAACCTGTTTGGGCAATGCCTAGAATATCTTTTCCTTCCAAAATAGCTGGAATTGCCGCCGTTTGAATGGGATATGCATTTGTATAATTTTGTTCATTTAAACTTGCAATTAATTCGGAAGATAATCCTAAAGTAGAAAAAGACATATTTATTTTTTTTGTAAAAATACACTTTAAGTTATAAGACTTTTAAGAAACGATCTAAAATTATTTGATGAAAAGATTTTATTGTGTTTTTCGTTCAAAAAAAGCAAGTTTTCAGAATAATAACCTCAGTTCGATTAATAGCCTTTTATTTAACTTCACTGAAACTTCGTATTCTTAAAAACTTAAAGAATTTTGAGTGGAAAAGGCAAAAAATATAGAAGTCATAATAAATTTAGACAGTTTCTAAGTTGGACAGCAAATAAATCACAAACTCTCACTATATTTGCATCAAAATAATAGCAATGTCAGAAAATTCACGTATTTCTACAGAAAAAGCACCTAAGCCGTTAGGATTGTACCCACATGCTCGCAAAGTAGGGAACTTATTGTTTTTATCAGGAGTCGGACCGCGAACTGCTGGTTCAGATGCTACAGATTCTGAAGTTCCTGGTTTAAAAAGAGATAAACATGGAAATTTCATTGAATTTGACTTTGAAGCACAATGTAGAAGTGTATTTGAAAATGTGCGAATAATATTAGAAGAATCTGGATCAAAATGGGAAAATTTAGTAGATGTTACAACCTTTTTGGTTGACATGAAACGGGATTTTCAAACATATAATAAATTATATGCAGAATATTTTAAAGAAAATTTACCTTGCCGAACAACCGTTGAAGTAAATGCCTTACCTTCTCCAATAGCAATAGAATTAAAATGTATAGCAACCATAGATTAATAGTATGATTAACTTTATTTTACGTAGCGTATTAGCCGCTGCATCTTTATTTTACGTAGTTTATTTATTCGGTACTGGCCATTGGGGTTGGGCAATCGTTATGATTTTTGTTACAGCGATTATTGGATTAACCTTTTTTAGAAACATCTATATGATTTTGGCTTTAAACCAAATGCGTTTAGGGAATACTGAAAAAGCAAAAAATACGATTAACAAAATCACAGCTCCTCAATTGTTGCCTAAAAGTCAACATGCCTATGTTTTATTTTTGCAAGCGGTTATGAATTCGCAAGAATATGGTTTCGTTAAAAGTGAACAAATTTTAAGGAAAGCGATGGCAATTGGATTAAGAACTGCTCAAGATAATGCTGTAGCAAAAATGCATTTAGCAGGAATTTGTGCACAAACAAACCGAAGAAACGAAGCTGTTTCGTTGCTAGCTGAAGCTAAAAAATTAGACAAAAATGGTATGATGAAAGATCAAATTTCTCAAATGCAAAAACAAATGCAAATGGGAGTTCCTTCTAAAAACCAAATGAGAATGGCTCAAATGGGTGGTGGAAGAATGAAATCACCTCGTCGTTAATTTTTAAAAGCCAGATTAGATATTAGAGTCTGATTGCATGGATAATATTCGAATATATACCCAAGGTTGGGGCGATTATGAATTAATCGATGCTGGTGGAGGGAAAAAATTAGAACGCTGGGGGGAAATAATTACGATTCGCCCTGAGGTTCAAGCTTATTTCAAATCAGAAATACCATTTAAAGAATGGGAACAAAAAGCCCATTTTGAGTTTATTCTCAAGAATGGTCAAACAGGCTCTTGGAAAAAATTAAAACCTAATTTTTCTGAAAATTGGAATATTTCTTATCATTCTCTCCAATTTCATTTAGAATTAACAAAATTCAAACATGTAGGTTTATTTCCAGAACAAGCAATAAACTGGGAATTAATTCATTCCAAGCTCAATTCAAATTCAAAATTTCTTAATTTATTCGCATATACAGGCGCTGCATCTCTTATCGCGCGTTCAACTGGTGCTGAAACAATTCATGTTGATTCTGTTAAACAATTAATTTCTTGGGCAAAAAAAAATCAAGAATTAAGCTCTTTAGAAAATACCAAATGGGTACACGAAGATGCTTTAAAATTTGCCGAACGAGAGGTTAAAAGAGGTAATAAATATCATGGAATTATTATGGATCCTCCGGCATGGGGAATCGGAGCAAAAGGCGAAAAATGGAAATTAGAAGATAAATTAGAACTCTTAATTTCCTACGCTAAAAATTTATTGATGCCCGATGGGTTTTTAATTCTAAACACTTATTCTCCAACAATTTCAACAAAAGACATTCAACGCTTAGCCTCTAAACATTTTGATTCACAAAAAATTCATGTTTTTGAACTTTGGATGAAAACAACAACAGGTAAAGAATTGTATTATGGAAATGGTATTCGAATAGCATAAGAAGCTCAAAAAAAGCCCTTAATTAACGTTACAAATTATTATTCAACAATTTCAAAATCAGCTGTTAATTACTTTGTAAAGCAATGTTTATCAATCAAATAAAAAATAAAAAATTTATCCACACAACATGGTTCATATTAATCTAATTTTCATCTGAAAAACATCCTATTTGTTTCTTAAGTTTACGTTAGACGTAATATTGTTCTGAAAACAAGTAAAAATGTATAAAATTACAATCATATTCCTTTTTATTTCCTTCTTAGGAAAAAGTCAGAATATGGTTCAAATACCTGATGAAAATTTTGCTCTATTTTTGACTTCAAAATATCCTTCTTGCATGCATGGAGATTTTTTGAATGTTTCAGATCCATTGATTCAAAAAGAGGATTCTCTATTCATTGATTCTTTATACATTGAAAATTATGCAGGAATTGAGTACTTTAAAAATTTAAAGGTTTTAGATTGCTCCTATAATCCTGTTAAAAAGATAGCTGTTTTACCTCCTTCAATTATTTGGTTCAATTGCAGTGAAAATTTCTTAACGGAGTTACCATTATTGAATAAAAAATTAATTTACTTAAATTGCTCCCGAAATGGAATTTCAATTTTACCTGTATTTCCTGAAAAATTAAAAGTATTAAATATTTCTTATAACCGCATTTCAAAATTTTCAAACATTCCTAAAAATTTAGAACGACTTATCTGCAACGATAATTTCTTAACTGAATTGAATATTACAAATGGAATGATCGAGTTAAATTGTGCCAATAATACAATTGCCCAACTTCCATTATTGGTGCAAAGTTTAAAAAAAATAGATTGCTCAAATAATATCTTGAAAACCCTTCCTTCTCTGCCTCTAGGGTTACAAGATTTAAATTGCTCTTCAAATCAATTGAAAACTTTACCCGAATTATCAACTCATTTAGAATCGTTAATTTGCTTCGGAAATCAATTGTCAAAAATCCCAACACTTCCAAATCAATTAATTCGATTAGATGTAAGTTCAAATATAATTGAATCGATTGAAAATTTACCAAATTCAATTAAATTTTTAAATGTAAGTGGAAACAAATTACACCATTTAGCTGCACTACCCAATTCTTTGGAAGAATTATCCTGTGCTATCAATTTCTTAAATGAATTGCCTAAATTACCACTCCAATTGACAACATTGTGGTGCAGTTTTAATCAATTAACAAAATTGCCTTTTTTACCAAATTCATTAGTTCATTTTTACTGCAACAACAATCTAATCAATTGTTTGCCTTCATTACCAAATTCCATACAATTTGCAGACCTCTCAAACAATATGCTTGATTGTATTCCAAGTAAAGAAAATTGGATGTCCTCAGAAATATATGAATTACCCTTATGCAGTGGAACAAATAAACTTGATTGCTATTCAGAAATAGAAGACATTGAAACATCTGAAGTTATTCATTTTTCTTTCGATAATTCACAAATAAAATCTTTAGGTTTAAATACAAACGAAGTTCAAATTTATCCAAATCCTACAAAAGATAAATTAACCATTGAATCTAAGTTTATTTTCAATCAAATTACCGTTTTGGACATTGAAGGAAAAACAATATTAAATCTCATTCCTCAAAACAATACTCTTGACATTGATTTCTCTTATTTAATTAACGGCGTTTACTTTGTAAAAGTCTCGTTGTCAGATGAAGAAAAAATGTATAAAATTATAAAATCAAATTAATTGATCTTATTTTTAAACTAATTTAAGTACAACACAAACAATCAAACAAGAAAAAAGGGAGCTCTTAATTTAGAACTCCCTTTTCTTTTAGTTTTTGCAATGATTTACTATTCGTTAATTATATTAATCAAAGTAGTTTTGTCATCATCAAAATAATTCTTAAGTAAATATTCCGTCAAATATTGTCTATAAGTCTCTCTTGAAATCCTAGGCATATAAATATATCCTCGTCCTACTGCTTTGTGTTTAATAAACTTTTTGCGTTCTAAAATACGAACAATAGTAGAAGTAGTATTATAAGCTGGGATTCGATTTTCATACAGTTCAACAATATCCTTTACAGACCCTTTTTCTAGTTTCCATAAACGTAACATTACTTGCTCCTCCGCCGGTGTCAATCTATCCATCTCAAATAATTATTTGGTAGTAAGTTACAACTAAAATATTTACCTGCCAAAAAATCTAATTATTTTTTCGTTCCACTAAAACTACATGATTCGTTATAAATTAATTATAAGTTTAATTTTTTCTTAGTTGAATTTTGAATGCCATCTTTATGAAGCAGGATGTTCATTGTCTTGTATTTAAAGTAATTTTCAGACACATAGAAATATCCTTGTGGAAAATTTATCATTCCCCATGAGTTTTTAACTAAGAAATAATTTGTTCCATTTTGTGCTTTATATAAACCAACAATATGCATTCCATGATCATCAGTTGTTGTTTTATTGTCGTACCCTTTTTGACGTAATTCTGGTGTAATTTCTAATTCTTTTACAGGTGTTAAAAATGCATTTGATTTTTTTTCAGCTCCTGCATCTGAGAAATTTTTATTGTTTTTTCCGCTAATTTGAATCGTTGATAAATCTTCAGGTACAATGGCAATACCGTTATCAAAACTAAAACCTGTTTCGGAAACATCAGCTGCCCACGCTACCGTATATCCTGATTTTAATGCATTTATAGTAATTTCGAACAATTCATTTAATGGGACATTGTAACTTTCACCCCAAGCCCAGTTATCTTGCACTTCAATAAAGCATTTTTTATACATTTCAGTATGAGTAAATGATGTAATAGAAATATAGTCATCCATATTTAATCCTAATGAAGCAGCATAAGATTTCGGAGTATATTTTTTCCCTTTGAATTCAAATTCTTTAATGTCAGTTCCTAGATATGCATCTAGAATTCCATTTAAAGCTTCTTTCCACGCATCCGTCAATCCACCATCACGCATATCACCTTGCATGAATTTTAATAAACCTTGAACCGCCCCATTCAAAACACTGAAAAATTCTGAATGATTGTGTTTTTCTTTTCCATAGCTCAACCCTGTGTATATTTCTGCAGGAACAATTCCATACTTTTTAATAACCCAAGGAATATCATGTAAAGCTCCTCCTTCTGAAAAATTCGTTTTTCCATCCATGCGAATGTACTTTTCAAATTTACCTTCGTATGCTTTACGTGCAACATACATTTGAGATAATTTATCTGGATTTTTATTCCCTTTACGAATTAATTCCGATTCTATGAAAGATAAGGTTGAAAAACTCCAACATGTTCCCGTAAAACCTTAACTTAAGACAGGAGTTGCATCCAAATGTGCAATTTTTACAAATTTATATGCACTATTTTCGGCATTTGTTGTAGTATCTTGAGCTGAAATCAAACTTAGCAAACCAACAAATGCGATACTTAAAAAATTCTTTTTCATTTAACTTATATTAGCAAATTATAGCCGTAAAGTTAGTAGAAGATTCAATTAAATGAAAGAATGTTTTTTATTTCTTTAATATCCAGCCATCAACACCAAATGCTTTTGCCTGCTCTTTTACTTTTAAAATTTCATCATTTGAATATGCTGTTCCTGCACTAACTCTAAACAGCTCTCCATTTTTATCTACAATTTTAGCAGATAATCCTTTAGCTACCAATGTATTCACTAAACTTTTTGCATTCGCTTCTGTACTAAAACAACCCACTACTAAATCAAATGATTTTTTTACGACTCCTTTTGTTACAACAGTTGGAATAATCTTTGGTTTTTCAATTTTCAATAATTCTATTTCCTTTTGAAGAACTTCATTTGAATTTTCAACGGACTTCTCTTTCAATCGAACAATAATGTAAATGTCATCGTTAAATTTTAAAGGGTAAGTGTTGGCATTGGAAGCATATTTTTCAATTGATTTTTCAAGAGATAATTCTTTTTCTTGATCAATATTGATTAATGTTAAATTTTCTTGTTTATATTTTCCTTCTGCAATTTGATAGTTAGGATTAAAGTCATTGAACGATAATATTCCAGATTCTAGAACATTTGTTTTCATTGGAATCCAATAAGAATAAAATGCAATTGGTAAAAAAACGGCTGCTGCAACGTATTTCCAAACAGATGATTTCTTTTTTACTGCCGGATGTTGAATTTCCACCAATTCTTTTTCTTCATTGATAGGCGAAATACTATTAATATTCGAAGATTCTAAGTCAAAGAGTGGTTTCTCTTCAACTGCAATGAATGGCTTTTCATGATGAATGTGTTGAACTAATTGAACATCTTCTTCTGCAATAAAATGCACTTTACCTAAGCCATAGGATTCTAAAAGTAAATTAAAAAAACGATCTTGTTCGAAACAAATATTTTTTTCAGTATCTAAAAAAATGTAGCCAACTCTATCAAGCGTAACTCTTTCGCCATTTGCAAGTTTTTCATTCCATTCCAATACTTTTGTCTTCAAATAAATATCTGCATCCGTATATGAAATAGTGTTCGCTGCACTGTATTCCTTAATCAGTAAACCATCATTATTGATTAATTGACGATTAAAAAGCACTGATTTTTTGGGGGGAAACATGACGCCATTCGCATAATCAATAGTTGCTGAAGTTTGATTGGCAACAAAACCTCCAAATGAAGGAACAATTACGCAATTATTACGCAACAATAAATTACCAATTAATTCTTCAACTGTTATCATATCACAAAGTTATATAAAAATAACGATTATCTTACTTTATTTACTTACGAACCGAATTGAAATGAGTTACAAAAACGCTAAAACTTTTTCAACATCTTCCGGAACATCAATGTTCGGCGTTTCAATCGATGTTTCAATAATTTGAATAGAATAACCGTAATACAACCATCTCAATTGTTCCAAAGATTCAATTGATTCAATTAAAGAAGGTTTTAAATTTATTAATTCTATTAATGTTTTCAATCGAAAGGCATACAATCCAATATGGCGCATATAAGGATAAATTTCAAGAGGATTTCCTTTTGCATTTGCGAAATTAGGAATTGGACTTCTAGAAAAATAAAGTGCTTTATTTTCATGATTTATAGCAATTTTTATTCGGTTTGTATTATTAATATCGTCTAATGATACATCTCGAATTCCTAAAGTTGCAATCGCTGTTTTTTCATCATCAAAGGCGTCAATTAACGCATCTAGTTGTCTAAAATCAACCAATGGTTCGTCTCCTTGAATATTAATAATTAAATCAAAATCAGAGTATAATTGAGCAACTTCTCCACATCTATCTGTTCCCGTAGTATGATTCTCAGATGTCATAATGGCATTTCCTCCAAAACGCAATACTTCTTCGAAAATTTTCATGTCATCTGTCGCAACAACAACTTCATGAATACGCGATGATTTTTTCACACCTTCATATACTCTTTGAATCATTGTTTTTCCTTTCAAATCAATCAACGGTTTACCAGGAAAGCGAGAAGAAGCAAATCGGGCTGGAATAATACCTAAAACTTTCATTTTTTATTAATTATTTTCATTTCCAAAGTTACATAAATTTAACTCCAAATTAGGAATTATTCTAAAGGAAATTGCAAGAGCAAACGTTTAAAAAGAAATGGAGTTATTTCACTTTCATCTTTATTTTGTAGAATGATTACAGTATCATTTTTGGTAACATAATAGGTGTAATTAAAAATTCCGAGGTTATAAAAACCAAATTTTGTATGTACGCTTGTTGCTACGTCAAAATTAAAACCTAAACGTTGTAATGTGACTTTTTTAGTTGTCACTTGATTCCCTTTTTCGGTCATGATACTCGCTAAAATTTTCCAATTTTTATGAATCAATTTAATTGTTTCTGCACTGATTGTTTTGGTTGTCTTTCTAACTTCTGAATGATAATGATTTTTACAATTTATTCCACAGTATATTTTATCAGATCTTCCAAAAATTGCTTTTTCACAAATTAAACATTTCCTGTTTTGGCTATAAGTTAGTGTTTTGCACATGTTTTGAGTATTATTAAAATTAAATCTCTATTGAATTTAAGAAAAAAGTTGAGAAATTGACATAGGAAATTGAAAAATATTCGGGATTAGTCGTTTTTATCCGTTAGAAACTCTTACAAGCCTATAAACAGTGTGATTGAAGAAATTTAATTAGAATATATTTTCAAAATAAAAAAATCGCTCAAAGCCGTTTCTATCCGTTAGAAACCGCTATTCTCCTATTTTATCAGCCTTTTATTAATATTCGATTATTCTTTAGCATCTTTCTTAAAATAACTCATTCTTAAAATAGAAAAGCTCTTAATCATGTATCTATTCAAAAATGAAAATCTTCTTAATCTGAATTCGATTAAAATTTTGCTTTCGGATTTTCATAGTACATAATTCTAGATTAGACTATCTTCTTTTTTACAAAGAATCTTCCTTATTTTTATAAAATAATGGTAATATTCATTTTTTGATCGAATAATTTTTCTTAAATTCAGAATAACAAGTATAAATTATTAAAAATATAAAAGTGAATAACTATCAAATCGCACTAACATTGTTAAAAGGAATTGGGCCTAAAAAAGCGAAACTTCTATTAGCTAAATTAGATTCAATTGAATCCATTTTTTCTGAATCCCTAAACTACATCGCTAAACAAACTGGAATCGGTATTCAAGTATTAAAACAAATGGATAGAGCCTCTGCTATTGAAAAAGCAAAAATTTATGCCGATTATTTAAAAAAAAATGAAATTAAATCTCATTTCTACTTAGATAAAACTTACCCCCGAAGATTAAAACAATGTGATGATGCTCCCTTATTACTATTTAGTAAAGGAGACATGGATTTAAATACTTCAAAAGTAGTTTCTGTCGTTGGTACTAGAAATGCTACTGAGTATGGAAGAAGTGTGTGTGAAGAATTAATCAAAGGATTTGTAGGAAAAGAAATTGTGGTCATAAGTGGGATGGCTTATGGAGTTGATATTTGTATTCATCAATTGTGTGTAAAAAACAATATACAAACAATTGGAGTGTTAGGACATGGATTAGATAGACTTTATCCAAGCATCCATAAAAATATTGCAAATCGAATGCTTGAAAACGGCGGATTATTAACTGAATTTCTTCCTGGAACAAAACCTGATAAAGAAAATTTTCCGATGCGTAATAGAATAGTTGCTGGTATGGCAGACGCGACAATTGTTATTGAAAGTAAAGATTCTGGAGGATCACTCATAACTGCTGAATTGGCAAATGAATATAGCAGAGATGTATTTGCATTCCCTGGAAATGTTGGACAAATATATTCCAAAGGCTGTAATCAATTAATCGCTTCTCAAAAAGCTCACCTAATAACTGATAGTACCGATTTTTTAAAATTGATGCATTGGGAAGAAGAAATTGTCAACCCTATTCAAACACAATTGTTTCAAGATTTTACAAAAGAAGAAAAAATGGTTCTTGATCTATTAAGCTCCGAAAATGAATTAAATATAGATATCATATCTATTAAGACAGTAATACCAATATCAAAAACGAATGTGCTAATGTTTAATTTGGAAATGAAAGGGGCAGTAAAAGCCTTACCCGGTAGAATGTATAAGTTGATATAAAAAGGTATCTTCGACTACGATCGGATACCTTTTTATAATAATTTATTTGAACAGACAAATAATATAATAAAATATTGCTGCAAACAATGCGCTTACAGGAATAGTTAAAACCCAAGCCCAAAGCAAGTTAATAGTAACACCCCATCTTACTGCACTCAATCTTTTTGTAGCTCCTACTCCAATAATTGAACCCGTAATAGTATGTGTCGTGGAAACTGGAATTCCCATTTGAGAAACCGTAAACAAAGTTAATGCACCAGCAGTTTCGGCGCAAACACCTTCTAATGGAGTAACTTTAGTAATTTTAGACCCCATTGTTTTTACAATTTTCCAACCACCAAATAATGTTCCAATTCCAATCATAAAATAACAACCAAAAGCTATCCAAAATGGCATCGTATCAGAATTAACTTTTGTTTTTATTTTGTAATCTTTTTTTATCTCGGCTTTACTCACATAATTTGTAAACATACCTGCTTTAGAGAATTTTTCATTAAATTCCTTGTCATGAAAAATTAACTCATTAGTACTAGCATCAAAAACATCTTTTCCCTTTGTATAAACATGTAATTTTTCTAATCCTTTGTCCGCATTTTCAAAAGAAGAAAATTTAGATACGTTAAGATATGAGGTGTTTAATTTTTCATCTTCAAAAATTACTTCTTGATTTGAAATATCAATTAAATTATCTCCATCTGCATAATAGGTAATTCCATTGATTGTACCAAATTCAGGTTTAAATTTTTCTTTTTTACCTTCATTGTTAGAATACTCAATCTGCATCACTTCAGAAATTTGAAATTGATCACCTATTTTTTCATCAATTTTTCCTTCTCTACCTAAATTACCATAAACCATTAATGCCGCACAAATAATACCCATTACTTTTTGAGAATCAGCACCACCATGACCAAGAGAAAAAGCAGCAGATGATAATAATTGAAGTTTTTTATACATATTGGATTCTTTCAAAGCTGTTTGCTTTTTACCATGAACCAACATATAATAAAGATATGCCAAAATGAAAATGAGCATCATGGCCATAACGATATACATCATTACTGGCTTCATGTCCATGTATTCAATCATGTAATTCATTAGTAAATATAACCCCAAAGTACCTCCTAAAATCATAAAAAACTTTAAAACAAATTTTCTACTTACAGTTACCATTGCAATAATAAATGCAATAACCCCACCTATTAAAGGTGCTAAAAAGATGAAAAGAATAACAGGAATAATTTCACCATAATTAATAACGCCAAATCCTGCATGAGCAACAGCTGCACCTGCAAATCCACCAATTAATGTATGGGATGAAGAACTCGGTATTCCTAGTCTCCATGTAAATAAATTCCAAGCAGTTGCAGCCAATAAACCAGCTAAAATTACCCACAGGTCAATCGCACCATTATCTACAGTTTTTGCTACTGTATTTCCAACACTCATGTCAAACACCCAAAAAGCGATAACATTAAATGATGCAGCCCATAATACGGCTTGAAATGGTGTTAATACTTTTGTTGAAACAACTGTAGCAATAGAATTCGCAGCATCGTGAAATCCATTCACTAAGTCAAAAATTAAAGCTATAGCAATAACAACGATTAATAATGTAAACATAAATCTTTGTTTATTTAATGAACAAAAAGAAAAAATTAAGCGTATTTCACTACGATAGATTCCATCACATTCCCTGCATCTTCACATTTATCTGTAACTTCTTCCATTAATTGATAAATTTCTCTTTTCTTGATTAAAACTTTAATATCTGACTCATGCTCAAATAATTTTTCAATAGAAAGTTCAAATATATCATCTACTTGATTTTCAATTCCATTAATTTTTATAATGCAATCAACTACTTTTTGAATATTTTTTAAATTTCTTAATTCGATTACTGCACTGTTAACTGCCAATACAGATTCTTTAATTGCATCAGCCATTTTTTGAATTCCTGTATCTGAAGTTGGGTCAATTTTGTAAACAATAAACTTTTTCCCTACAGCATACATATAATCTGCAATATCATCTAATGCTGAAGCTAAACTATGAATATCTTCTCGGTCGAAAGGTGTAATGAAATTTTTTCCTAACTCTACAAAAATTGTATGTGTCAATAAATCATTTTGATGTTCTAAATCTTCCATTTCTTTAACAATAGAAGCTCTTTTATTTGAATCTGACTCATTTGTAACTTGAACCAATTTCCCTGCTAATGATTCTAAATTAGCACTTGCGTTCTCAAATAAGGTGAAAAACACTTTGTCTTTCGGTAAGAAAAATTTTAAAATACCTGATGCCATAACTTTCTAATTTATTCTTTAATTTTCTACAAAAATAACTTTTAAGCAGTTATAAATTATAATTTAATACAATGTTAACGTAAAGATAACTCTTTTGATGATTCTTTCTTAAAAAGAAGGTTTACTATTTGATATTTCTTTCATAGTCAATAAATTAACATGTTTATTTCAACTCTCAATGTTAAGAAAATGTTAAGAAAATGCATTCATTGAGGTATATTCCGAAGCTGAAATAGCTCTTTTTTTTGAAAAAAAACCTTTAATTTAGAAGCTATGTTAATTATATGTTAACAATATTAAGATTCCGTTAATACTGAATGAATAATAGGCTAAATTAAAATGAATCGATTTAGATTTGCAAAAAAAAATAGTAATGAAACAGAAAATTATCATTTCAATATTCTTATTAGGCAGTCTTAAAGCTACTGCACAAACAACAGATACAAAAGAAGTCGTAAGTAGAAATTCATTTTGGACTGAAACAGTTTTTAACGGAGTCGTAAAAAACAAATGGAAATGGCAACTTGATTATCAATACAGAAGAACTTCTGATTTGTCTGATATGAAAGGTCATTCAAATGACTTATTTAAAAATAATTTCCAACATGTTTACAGACCATGGATTCACTACCAAATGAATGAAAACGTGAGATTATCTCTTTCTCCTTTGGGATTTTGGGAAACATACACTTCTGCTTTTGAAACTGGATCAAAAAGAATTGTACAACCAGAATTTAGAATTTGTCCTCAAGTTACATTAACAAATAAAATTTTTGATAGAGTTATTATTGATCAAAGATATAGATATGAATTTCGTTGGCTAGGCAGTAAAGCAAATACAGAACGACCTGAATTTTTAGACTATTCTTACGGTATGGCATTTCATGATAACCAACGTAAAATGAGAATGAGATATTTTTTAAGAGCTACCATTCCTTTGAACCATAAAACTTTAGAAAAAAATACTTTATATATTACTGCTTGGAATGAACTTTTTATTGGTTTAGGGAAAAACACAGCAAATGATAAAATTTGGGATCAAAATAGATCTTTCATTTTGCTTGGATACAAACCAAAATGGGAATTCCCAATGCGATTTGAAATTGGATATTCAGCTATTTACAAAAACATGTTTACTAGTAAAATTATTGATGGTCAATTCGTAGAAACAGGACATAAAATTGAAAAAAATAACATCCTTCAAGTTTATGTTATTTTTGAAAATTTCAATAAATTATTCAAACGAAAAGCAAAGCAAATTGAACCCGCAAAATAAGTTTATTATTTTTTATTAATTAACTAAAGGTTTTCCAGATGGAGAACCTTTTTTTATTAAAAAATAATTCTCCTAACATTATACTCAAAATGTGATTACCTATTTTCATAGATTAAAATTCATTATAAAGTTGAAAATAAATTACTAATTATTTGTTTTTATAGCCCTGTTTTAAGCTCTATTAAAAGGTTAACTATCTCTTAATATTGGCTTAATATAAAAAAGTGAGACTAGTCCTAAATTTGTCTAAAAAACAAATAAAAATGAAAAAGCAATTTTTAGCATTATTAATGATTCCTGTTATGACTTTAGTAAGTTGTGGCGAAGGAAGTAAAGAAGAATCAGAAGAAAAAGAAAAAATTTCAATCACTGTAAAAGGAAGTGATACTGTTTTACCCTTAGCCCAAATGGAAGCGGAAAAATTAATGGAAAAAGATTCATCTGTGTCTATTTCTGTCGTTGGTGGTGGAACGGGTGTTGGAATAACTGCTTTGTTAGAGGGCACAACTGATCTAGCTATGGCTTCACGAGATTTAAAAACAGAAGAAGCATTACAATTTAAAGGTGCTAAAAAAGAAATCGTAAAAACATTGATTGCTTATGATGCATTAACTGTAATTGTTCATCCAGAGAACAAAATTGGTCAATTAACAAGAGAACAAATCGAAAAAATATATACTGGCGAAATCACAAATTGGAAAGAAGTTGGTGGCGAAGATTTAAAAATCGTTGCTTATTCAAGAGAATCTTCTTCTGGAACTTATGAGTATTTCAAAGAAGAAGTATTAGATGATAAAAATTATGCCTCAAATATATTGAGTATGCCAGCAACTGGAGCTATTGTTCAATCAGTAAGCCAAACGAAAGGGGCTATTGGTTACATTGGATTAGCTTATCAATCTAAATCAGTTAAGCAATTAGCAATTTCTTACGATCAAGGTAAAACTTTTATATCCCCAAGTATTGAAACAGCAAAAAATAAATCCTACCCTATTTCAAGACCATTATTCTTTATGTATGATAAAGTGAATGAAGAAAAAGTACAAACTATTATTGAATTTACAATTTCTGAAGAAGGGCAAAAAATTGTAACTGAAATTGGTTATATTCCTTTAAACTAAAGTCATTTAAAATATCCTGAAGGATACCTATTTTGTGTAGGTATCCTTTTGCTTTTTCAAGTAGAAACACTTCTATTCTTAACTTTAAGTTAACATTAAATCAATATTCTATCCTTTATTCTGCCTTAATTTTACATGACTTATAAGTAAAAACATTTTGAGAACAAAATTTAAGAAATTTCAGGAAAAATTTATTGAAGGTTTGTTAATGCTGAGTGGTACAGTAACAAGTCTTACAGTTGTATTAATTGTTATATTTTTATTCAATGAGGGGTTGGGAGTTTTTAATAAAAAACCAATTGATGAAGGATATGTAATCGCAATAAACCAATCAAATCCAGTTGTAAAATTAAGTCCTGCTCAAATTAAAGATATTTACGATCAAAAAATCAAAAATTGGAAACAATTAGGCGGTCACGATGAAAAAATTGTACTCTTTAAAGTCGATGATATTACAGATTATTATACCGATGAAGAAATTGGAAAAAATTTTGCTAATCTACCACATTGCATCAACGATTTTATAGTCAAAAACAAAGGTGTAATTGCTTTTTTTTCAGAAACTTATCTCCCTCTTAAATTTACAGGAAAATACATTGATGTCGATAAAATAAAAGTTTCTGAATTTTTAAGTGGTGAAGAATGGTTTCCTACTGCAAAACCTGTCGCCCAAATGGGTGTTAAACCTTTAATTTACGGGACTTTATGGGTTAGTTTTGGAGCCATCATTTTTGCTTTACCCATTGGTTTAGCCGCAGCTATTTTCTTAAGTGAAATTGCAAATAAACGAATTCGTAACATATTAAAGCCTTTAATTGAATTATTAGCCGGAATTCCCTCTGTAGTTTATGGTTTCTTTGGTTTAGTAATCATTGTTCCCTTAATACAAGAAACTTTCAATTTACCCGTTGGTGAAACTGGTTTAGCAGGTAGTATTATTTTAGGAATCATGGCTTTACCAACAATTATCACCATTTCTGAAGACGCAATGCGCAATACACCTCGAGCAATGAAAGAAGCAAGTTTAGCATTAGGCGCATCCAAATGGCAAACAATTTATAAAGTGGTAATTCCTTATTCTGCATCTGGAATAACTGCTGGGGCAATTTTAGGCATTGGTCGCGCTATTGGTGAAACAATGGCCGTATTGATGGTTACTGGAAATGCGGCAATTATACCGCATACTTTATTGGAACCAGTTCGTACAATTCCAGCCACAATTGCTGCTGAATTAGGGGAAGCTCCAAGTGGAGGTGTTCATTATCAAGCATTATTCGCTTTAGGATGTATTTTGTTTATCATTACACTCCTAATTAATCTTGCCGTAGAATTTGTAACCAATAAAAAGAAACAAAGAAAACATTAATCGATATGTATAACGAAACAAAAATTACGCGTCGCAAACGATTAAATCAAAGAATTGCATTTGGACTCTTTAGCACTATTAGTTATGGAATCGTAGCCTTACTTTTTGTTATTCTAGCTTTTTTAATTGTAAAAGGATTTAGTGCAATTAGTTGGGGTTTTATCACTGAAATGCCAAAAGACGGAATGACAAAAGGGGGGATTTTCCCAGCTATTATTGGAACTTTAGTGCTTGTACTTGGCAGTATGTTATTTGCTTTTCCAATAGGTGTAATGGCAGCAATATATTTAAATGAATATGTAAAAGACGGCTATTTGAAACGTTTTATTAAATTAATGACGAACAATTTAGCAGGAATTCCTTCTATTGTATTTGGCTTATTTGGAATGGCTCTTTTTGTAAATGAATTGGAATTTGGCGACTCAATTTTAGCTGGATCTTTAACTTTAGGATTATTAGCACTGCCTGTTGTAATTCGAACAACAGAAGAATCATTAAAAGCCGTAGATAATACATTTCGTCAAGCTAGTTTAGGATTAGGAGCTTCAAAATGGCAAACAACTCGAAAAGTCGTATTACCAATAGCATTTCCGAATATTATTACAGGTTTAATTTTGTCTATCGGTCGTGTCTCAGGAGAAACAGCTCCTATTCTATTTACAGTGGCAGCTTATTTTTTACCTAAATTACCAACTGGTATTTTTGATCAAGTTATGGCGCTTCCTTATCATTTATATGTCATCTCTACTAGTGGAATAAATATCGAAGCTTCTAGAGAAATGGCGTATGGAACAGCGCTTGTATTGATTATTATTGTATTAATATCCAATATTTTAGCAAGTAGGTTGCGTAAATATTTCGGGAAAAAAGTTAAAATGAATTAATATGCATAAAATTGAGTCTAAAAACGTAAATTTTCACTACGGACAAACACATGCTTTAAAAAACATATCAATTTCGATTGAACAAAACACTGTAACTGCTTTAATTGGACCTTCAGGCTGTGGAAAATCAACTTATTTACGTTTATTTAATCGAATGAATGATTTAATTGAAAACACACGTTTAGAAGGACAGATATTAATCGATGGCGTAGATATTTATGCCAAAGGGGTCAATGTAGATAATTTGCGTAAAAATGTAGGAATGGTATTCCAAAAACCAAATCCTTTTCCGAAAACAATTTTTGAAAATGTAGCTTATGGCTTACGTGTCAACGGTATTACTGATAAACAATTAATAGAAGAACGAGTTATTACTTCAATTCAGCAAGTTGCCTTGTGGGATGAAGTAAAAGATAAATTGAAAAAATCAGCTTTTGAATTATCTGGAGGACAACAACAACGTCTATGTATTGCACGCGCTTTAGCAATTCAACCATCGATTATCTTAATGGATGAACCAACTTCTGCATTAGATCCAATTTCAACAGCAAAAGTAGAAGAACTGGTTTATGAATTAAAAGATAAATATACAATAGTAATCGTTACACATAATATGCAACAAGCTGGCCGTATCAGTGATTCAACCGCTTTTTTCTATATGGGAGAACTCATTGAACATGACAACACAAAAAACATTTTCACACACCCCAAAGAAGAACGAACACAAAATTATATCACAGGTAGATTTGGTTAAAATAAATTATTTCAAGTATATAAAATAAACAGAAATGTCACATTTAGATATCGAATTAAAACAATTAAAAGTTGCTACAATTGAATTGTGGAATTTAGTAAATACGCAATTAGCAAAAGGATATGAATCTTTAATCTCAATGGATAAAGAAATTGCTCTAGAAATTATTTCCATTGAAAAAAGAGTTAATGCTTACGAAATTAAAGTGGACAGGGATTGTGAAAATATCTTCGCTTTATTTAATCCTGTAGCTGTAGATTTACGTTTTGTTTTGGCTGTGCTTAAAATTAACACAAATCTTGAAAGAACAGGCGATATTGCTGAAGGTATCGCTAAATTTGTGAAACATGCAGATGCAAATTTCGATAAAAAATTATTGGAAAAAACGCGTGTTTTAGAAATGTTTCAAGCCGCACAAAATATGATGGATCATGTTTTAGAAGCATTTGAAAAAGAAGATACTCATTTGGCTCGAAAAATCTTTAAAGAAGATGACATTTTAGATCAAATCAATAGAGGTGCAACTTCTATTATTGCAGACTATATTCGAATAAATCCCGACAGTATCGAGCAAGCTCTTTATTTACTTTCAATTATTCGTAAATTGGAAAGAGTTGGAGATCAAGCAAAAAATATGGCTGAAGAAATTGTTTTTTATATTGAAGCTAAAGTATTAAAACATATTTCGAAATTAGACTCTAATATTTAGTGACTTTCTAAATTTATTATAATTTCAATATTTTTTTAAATTCGGATATAAAATTAATTTCAATCAATACGGGGTAAAAAAATCAACTCTTTAACAATAAAATTTGTAGGAAAATCTTTATCTACGGAAGCTTTTACTTTTTCAGCTTCTAAATTCGTTCTGAAATTACCAACTTTTAAAAAATAATTGGGGGCATTGTAAATTATATAGGTTTCAACCTTTGGAAATAATGTGACAAATTTTGAACGTGCATCTTCTACTAACTTTTTATCCGTATCAAAAAATAATTGGATTCTATAACCTGTAATTTGGGGGACAGTCGCAGGAGGAATTACAGCACCTTGTTGTTTGACCAAACCATCAATTCGAGAATCTTTAATTATCTCTACATTTCCAGTTTGAGAAAAACTAAAATTAACAAGTAACAATAGCAATATAGTAAGTTTAATTTTCATTTTTTTAAAATTAGCATTTAAAATTCAAATAATTCTTTTCTTTTTTTGGTACAAAAAAATGGTTTTGGAAATGAAATAATTCCGTTTTCAAATTTCTAACACAAAAGTACATAATTCATAGAAATCAAAAACAATACCCTATATAATTATCTCTGTTAAAAAAATTAAACCTAATTGAGCTAAATCATCTTTTTCCATTATTAATTCAGTAAATTTGTACCATCAATTTTTTGAAAAGATGGAATTTAGCAAAGAAAATATATTGGAGGTTCTGAGTACAATCATCGAACCGGATTTAAAAAAAGATATCGTCAGCTTAGACTTAGTTGAAAATTTAATTGTTAAAGAAAATCGTATTGAATTAACTGTAAATGTTTCAAATCCAGCTTTACATGCTCGAAAAAGAATGCAAGAAGCTATCGATTTTAATTTGAAACAAACTTTTGGTAAAGAGATTGAAGTCATAGCAGCAATTCGAGGAATATCTTCTGAAGCTCGTAAAACGCAACGAAAAGTTCTTCCTGAAGTTAAAAATATTATTGCTATTGCATCAGGTAAAGGAGGAGTCGGTAAATCTACAGTAACTGCAAATTTAGCTGGTGGACTGGCAAAAGCAGGCTATCGAGTAGGTATTATTGATGCAGATATTTATGGTCCATCAATGCCTACTATGTTTGACGTTGTCGGTGAAAGACCTTCAATGATAGATGTTGAAGGGAAGCCCATGATTAATCCTGTAATGAGTTATGGAATAAAAATATTATCCATCGGTTTTTTTACAGAACAAGATAATGCCGTAGTTTGGAGAGGTCCTATGGCAGCTAAAGCCATGACTCAAATGATTACAGATGCTTATTGGGGCGCTTTAGATTTTTTACTAATAGACTTACCTCCAGGAACAGGCGATATTCATTTATCGTTGGTGCAAACAGTTCCTTTAGATGGAGTCGTTATTGTAAGTACTCCTCAAGAAGTTGCTTTAGCTGATGCACGCAAAGGAATCAATATGTTTAAAATGGATACGATTAATGTTCCCGTAATTGGTGTTGTTGAAAACATGGCTTGGTTCACTCCTGCCGAGTTGCCTGAAAATAAATATTACTTGTTTGGAAGAGATGGTGCAAAAAATTTGGCGGAAGGTATGGAAGTTCCATTTTTA
>JACOTM010000114.1 GCA_016178305.1 Flavobacteriia bacterium
TTCGAACGGTATATAATTGAGAAGAGTCTCCTGTAAAAACGGGATTTGGGCAGTTATAACAGGACAAATCTTTTTGAGGCAACCACTCATATTGCACTCCGCCAGAAGCCGCTAGTTGAAGTGTTTCGCCAAGGCAGATTTCAGATAATTCATTAGTATTATAAATAAATTCAGGACAAGTTGAAGTGTATGAAAGAATAACCCCTTGAATGAAATTTGTATGATTCCATGATTCTTGTGGTGTGCAAGAAAAAAACACAGCGCTATTATTAGTAATTAAAGATGAAACATTCGATAAAGCATCTGTACTGTCCATTGCTTGATCAGGAATATCATCATCTAATCCATGCAACGTACCATTTCCATATTGAAAATGTCCATTTGTTCCTGATGCATAATAATTTTGAGAGATAGCATCTGGTCCAGCAATTATTCCTAAAGTATCATTGTTAAAAGTAATAATTTCAGCATCACCGTTTAGAAAATTTATAGTGTTTGCTGCAATTGCAAATCCAACATCTTTCGAAGTATCAATTGGAGAAATTACAAAGGGCGAGAGAGGAGAAATGGAAAAATCCCCATTAGACGAGTTTGAATTTAAAATAAGAGAATAAGTAGTTTTTGATTGTGAATTTTTTCCACATTCTAAAATAAAATAAAAAGAATTTATTGCTCTTTCAAGTTGTTGAGGAGGTATTTCAATTAAAATATTTGGATTTTCATTTAATAATTTTCCCATCTGAAAATGTAAAATTCTAATAGAATTATTAGTACCTCCATTTTTTTGTGTCCCGATTCTTGAGTCATTACTAAATATTAAAGTTTTTTCATTTATGTTTATTTTTAAAGGAATTGCATCTAAAAATGGGGTAGGAACACTTCCGTTTGAAATTGTTTCATCAGCAATAACATAAAATTTAAGACTATCATCACAAGTTGAACAATCAAATGGATATGTTTTCTTCACAGTATCAGGATACCCAAAAGTACCTGTGCCAAATCCAATTCCAACAATATCTCCATGAAAGTTATTGCTTAGGCAAAGTTGAGAAAATAAATCTTTATTTATTAATGAAAAAATAAGTATAGCAATGCACTTTATTAGTGTGAACTTCCTAATTATTATTTTTGATGTGGAACGATTCATTAATTATTTTAAAGCAATAGATTAGAAAAACTAAATCAAATTTACAAAATAAAGAATAGGAAAAACTAAAACTTAGACTTATATCAAA
>JACOTM010000115.1 GCA_016178305.1 Flavobacteriia bacterium
AAGCAGCAGTAATAATGTTCCTTGCTTAGTGAAGCAATAATTTTTCTGTGAAAATGACATCAAATAACAATTTATATGGGTAGTTTAAACTTTTCGAATATCGCAAAAAACCAATACTGAAAATGAGGTAATTATTTTTTTTTCATAAGGTAATTAATATGTTATTTTTTGATAAATGTTATAAATAAAAATAACAAAAACAAAAAAGACTCAAACTATATTTAAAGTCTAAGTCTTTTTTCTATATTTTCAAGTATTGATAAATTAGTTTTCAATTCATCAAATCACTAGGCTTATTATTGAATGATTAAGCTTCTACAACTGAAAAAACATAACTTTCCATAATTTGATTAGAAAGTAATTTTTTACACGATTCTTCTACTTTTTGTTCTGCTTCTGTTTTTGATGCAGCCTCAATAAATAAACGAATATGTCTCCCAATTCTCACTCCACTAATTTCTGGTAAACCAATATTACTCATACTATTTGTAACTGCCTTACCTTGTGGGTCTAACAATGCATCCAACGGCATTACATCAATCTCAGCTTTGAACTTCATTTTGTATTTTATTTAAAAACTTATTTTCTATTAATGATAAAATTATGTACAAAAGTACAATTAAAGCAATAGACCATACCAATAAAAATGAAATTAATAATCCACAAGTTATTAAAAACAGGAATCTCAACTCATTCCCTTTCCATTTAAAATGTTTAAATTTCAGAGAAAACATTGGTAATTCAGACACTAACATTAGAGACATACAACCGATTAAAGGCACCAAAAAAGAAGGTTGAAACATATAAAAAATCAAATTATCTTTATAAAAGTTAGAACTATATTCTGTAGCTAAAACCAAAGGGAAAGTCGTAAAAAAAATAGTGTTTGCAGGTGTATTTAAACCAATAAAAGATTCTGTTTGCCTAGTATCGATATTAAATTTCGCTAATCGAAAAAGGGACATAAAAGGTATAAACAAAGCAATAAAAGGTAAAAATTTTATCATTGTATCAAAATCGTTGGGCACATTATAAAAAACTGCATTTTTCCATTCAGTCAAAATATAATCAACATATTCAGGGAAATTATGAATTAATACAGCAGAGCCTGCATTGTAAATTAAATCGATAGAAACAACGAGAACAACCATCATGAATATTCCTGGAGCAAGACCAAAAGTAACCATATCAGCTAGTGAATCTAATTGTTTCCCTAATTCACCTGATTTTTTTAATTTGCGTGCTAAAAAGCCATCAAAAAAATCAAAAACAGCTCCTAAAAAAATAGCAAAAGGAGCTAAATCAATTCTCCCACAAAGCGACAGAATAACAGCAAATACGCCACAAAGTAAATTTGATGCGGTAAAAAGATTAGGGATATTAAACATTTTCGTCAATTATTAAAATATTCTTCATTTTTATTCATCTAATTTCTATATTTTTACGTCTATTAAATAAAAACAAGAACAAAGAACACAATTTTTTCTTAAATTAACTGTTATTGAAAGACAAAAAAGTTAAAAATGTATAATTTCAAATCATATTCACTTACCCTACTGTTATTAATCTTCAGTTTTATTACTCATGCGCAAGATGATAAGATAGCTCCCAAATATTCCAATGAATTTCTATCAATAGGAGTTGGTGCGGATGCATTGGGTCAAGGAAGTGCCATTGTTGCACAAACGGGTAATGCGGCGTCGGGTTATTGGAATCCCGCAGGTTTAACAAAAGTGAATAAATGGCTAGATATTAGTTTAATGCACTCTGAATATTTTGCAGGAATTGCTAAATATGATTATTTAGGATTGGCACATTCAATAGATAGCGTGAGTACTTTTGGCTTTTCAACAGTACGATTTGCAGTGGACAACATTCCGAATACAACACAATTAATTGACCAGCAAGGAAATATAAACTACTCTAACATCACTTCATTTTCAGCAGCAGACTATGCTTTTCTTTTTTCATACGCTCGAAAATTAAAATTGAAAGGCCTTTCCGTAGGAGGTAATTTTAAAATCATTCACAGAATAGTCGGAGACTTTGCAAAATCATGGGGTTTTGGTTTAGATGGGGGAATTCAATATCAAATTACCGACAAATGGAAATTTGGATTAATGGCAAGAGATTTAACATCGACTTTCAATGCTTGGATTTTTACATTAGACAATCAAACAAAAGATGTTTTTTCACAAACAGGAAATGCAATTCCTCAAAATGGTTTAGAACTAACGTTACCCAAATTTATTTTTGGTGGTTATCGCAAATTTGAAATCGGTAAAAAAGGTATTTATTCTACCACTGAGCTTAATTTTGATTTAACTACAGATGGGAAAAGAAACACCTTAATCAAATCCAATGTCTTTTCAATTGACCCTAAAATTGGAATTGTATTTGGATTCAAAAAAATAGTTGCCGTTCGAGGAGGGATATCCAATATTCAATACATTCAGACCATTGATAATCAAAAGAAACTAAATTTTCAACCAAGTATTGGAATCGGATTAAATATTAAGAACTTTAGTTTAGATTATGCTTTTACTGATATAGGAGATGCTTCAGTTGCATTGTATTCACATGTTATATCTCTTAGAATTCAATTAATTAAGCCAAATAATATGAATTGATTATGATAAAAAAAATACTACTACTAATTGTTTTATTAATTACATTTTCAAAAGTTAATGCACAAATCTATGGAAATGAGTGGATAAATTATAATCAAAAATATTACAAATTTAATATTACTTCAAATGGTATCTATAAATTAGATTATGCCACTTTATATGCTGCAGACACAAATATCAAAACAATTCCAACCAAATATTTTCAAATTTTTGGCAAAGAAAGAGAAGTTCCTTTAATGATTGAAGATGGAGGAAATGATACATTAGAAGCAGGAGAATATATTTTATTTTACGCCGAAAGAAATGATGGTTGGCTAGATTCAACTTTATACAATCAAGTTACAGACATCGGTAATCCTTATTATAGTTTATTTAATGATACTTTACAGTATTTTTTTACATGGAATAATCTGCCCAATAATTTAAGATTTACACCTGAAAACGATATTAATTTTGATAATTACAATCAAACCAATTTTATTATCAAAAAAACAGAAACCTATTACACTTCGTATTACTTAGATGGGGAAAGATTAGATCATGAATCAAGTTCATACTTCACTGCTGGAGAAGGATGGGGAACGGGTCGATATAATATCGGACAAACCCTAAATCTATCAATCAACACAAATCATCTGTATGTTGGAAATGATGCTCCTTTACCCAACTTTAACGCATCTTCCGTAACATTAACGAATGCTGGATATACAGGAATAGGAAACCACCATACTACTTGGCAAATTGGCCCCAATGATTACCCACTTACAGATCAAATTGTAATTGGAATGAAGCAAATATATGTCAATACAACTTTTCCTATTACAGAATTAACACCAAACTCAACCGCATTAAAATTTTCAATCGTTAATGATCAAGGAGCTGTAACTGATGATCAAGCTATTAATTTTTGGGCTGTCTCTTATCCAGCAGATCCAAATCTAGACAATTCAAGCACATCGACATTTTGGGTTAAAAACAGTCCATCACAATCAAAAATTAAATTAAAATTGACGAATGTCAACAATGCATCACCTATTATTTTTGTATTAGGAAGTGAACCTAAAACCATTAATCTTACAAATATTAATAATGAATATTATACGTTAATACCAAACAGCACCGATAATCTGAATCAAAAAATAGTTTATCAAAATTTCAATACAATTGCATCCATATCGAATTTAAAACCTGTAAGTGAAACTGGCTTATTTACAGATTATCCTTCATATAATGCTGATTTAGCATTGTTAATGATTTATCATCATAAATTAGATTCATCTAGCTTAGAATACGCTAGTTATAGAAATTCTGTTGAAGGAGGGCACTATAATGTAGTATTAGCTGATATCGAAGAATTATACTTGCAATTTGGGGGAGGAATTAATAAACATATCAATTCAATTAGGAGATTTGCTCATTATATGTATAACAAATCTACCGATAAACCTGTTGGTCTTTATCTACTTGGAAAAGGGACAATGTCAACACAATCTGGTAGTACCAATTTCCCACAAACATTTAGACAAAATAGTAGTGTTTACAATTTAAATTTAATACCAACATTTGGAGAACCGAATAGCGATATTGCAATTACTTCAAATCTGGAAGGAAATGGTTGGGCACCTCTAATTCCGACAGGCAGACTTTCAGTAAATTCTAACACGCAACTAAATAATTACCTGAATAAAGTAAAAGCGTATGAACAACAACAAGATACTAATTTCACAAGTTCAATTTCAGACCTCGATTGGAAAAAACATGTCATTCATTTAGGAGGAGGAAGCGATGATTCTCAACAAGTATTATTTCAAGGTTACTTAAATCAAATGGAAGTCATCATTGAAGATTCTAATTATGCTGCAAATGTAATGAGAGTATATAAAACCAGCACACAACCTTTAGATTTAGATATATTAAGTGAAGTTTCCGATAGAATAGAAAATGGAATTTCATTAATGACCTTTTTTGGCCATGAAGGTCCAACTGCTAGTGGTTTTGAAATAAATCTCGACAATCCTAATAATTGGAATAACACGAATAAATACCCCGTTGTACTAAGTAATTCATGTTTTAATGGAAACATGTTCACAACAACAGCATCGGCATCAGAAAATTTTGTAAACGCAGTCAATTCAGGTGCAATTGCTTTTACATCACCTGTTTACCAAGGAGTCTCAAGCTCTCTTGCAATATTTTCAAAAGAATTATATCGCGAATTTAGTACAAATAATTATTATGGTAAGCCATTAGGATTTCAAATTAAAAAAGCTATTTCAAAACTCGATTTAATTAGTAACTCCTTGGGAATTGAAACAACAACACAACAAATGGCATTAAATGGAGACCCTATGATTCATTTAAATTATTACCCAAAACCTGAAATAGAACTAGTTGAACAAAACATTTCTTTTACAAATGAATCGTTTGACTTAAACACTCCATTTGTTAACATGCAGGTAATTCTTACAAATTATGGAAAAGCAATAACAGATACTTTCAAATTAGAAATAAAAAGAGATTTCCCTTTAACGAATATTGATTCTGTTTATACTTTTGATATTCCTAAATTAAACTATAAGGATACTTTTATTTTTCAATTTCCATTACAAGCTAACATCGCTTCAGGTTTGAATACTTTTTATTTATCTGCTGACATTCCTAATTTCATTACTGAACAATTTGAAGAATTTTCAAACAATCAAATTTCAAAACAATTACTCTTAGATATTGATGGCATATTACCTGTATTGCCTTATGACTTTGCTGTTGTTCCAAATGACACATTAACTCTGACCGCATCAACAATTAATCCAATTGCTGATTTTAACACGTATCGATTTGAAGTTGATACCACAGACTTATTTGATAGTCCAATGCATAAATATCAAATCGTGACAGGTTTAGGTGGATTAAAATATGCTACCCCTGAAAACTGGAAAGATTATACTACAAATAGTCTATCTCCTCTTTATTTAATAGATAGTATGGTCTATTTTTGGAGAGTTGCCATCGATGAACCCAACCCTATCTGGAGAGAACAATCCTTTCAATATATTGAAGGAAAAACAGGTTGGGGACAAGATCACTTCTTTCAATATAAAAAGAATAATTTCAATGGAATTGTTTACGATCGTACGATTAGAAAAAAATTATTTGGTCCAAATCTAGGGAATATTAAATGTATAAATCAAACTTATTTGTCAAGCACATTGCAATACTTGATAAATGATGAAATGCAAGATTATGCTGTTTGTACAACTACCCCTTCTATTCATGTTGCCGTAATCGATCCAATTACTTTAAAACCGTGGGGAACATATAATTGCCCTCAAACAACACCTGGGTGTAATTGCACACCAATAAATGTAAATCATCAATTTGGTAATGCCAATAATGGTTGTGGATCATGTCGAACAAGAGTAGAAAAATATTTTATTTTCAGACAAACATCAGCATCTCAATTAGATGCATTTAAGAACATGATTGAAACTCAAATCCCTGATGGATATTATGTCTTAATCTATACACCTGTAATGGCATATTTTGATAATTGGAATAGTTTATCTCCTTCAATTTTTACAATGTTTCAAAATTTAGGTGCTGATAGCATCACACCAACAAGTCCGAACGAACCATTTTCTTTCTTTTTCAAAAAAGGAGATCCTACCAGTGCCGTTGAAATGTTTGCGAATGGTCAAAGTCAATTTACTTTAGATGTTAACATTATTGGATTTGATTACGAAGGTATTGAAACTTCCACATTAATAGGTCCTGCATCCAATTGGGGGAATGTTTATTGGAAACAAGATCCGTATGAAGGGATTATAGGAAATGATACTACACGATTAAAAATTAAAGGCTATGATTATTATGGAACCGAACAAATTGCAATCGACACCTTATTTTCAGCAAATGACTCATTAATGAATTTAAACAACTTAATTCCTGCTAATCAATATCCATTCATTAAACTTGAATCATTTTATCACGACTCCATTCAATTCACTCCAGCTCAAATAGATCGATGGCATGTTTTATATTCACCCGTACCAGAAGCTGCTATTGATAACTCTGTAACGCCTTATACTTGGCTCCCTTTAAAGGATACTTTGGATCAAGGAGAAAATATAAAATTTGCTATTGACATCAAAAACATATACAATTTACCAATGGATTCTCTATTAGTTAATTATTGGATTGAAGATGAATATCACAATAAAATTCCGATACAATACAACAGACAAGATTCGTTAACAGTGGGAGAAACTTTTAGAGATACCATAGAAATTGTTACTGAAAATATACCTGGTAGAAATATATTATGGATGGAAGTCAATCCTTATATCAACGGTAGTCTTTATATAACAGATCAACCTGAACAACAGCATTTCAACAACTTATTAGAAATCCCATTCTACATTAATCAAGAAGATAAAAATCCAATATTGGATGTAAGCTTTGACGGGAGACATATATTAAATGGAGATATTATCTCACCCAAGAGTGAAGTTGTAATTACTTTGAAAGATGAAAATGAATATTTAGTTATGGATAAAGATGCTGATACCTCTCTGTTTTCAGTATATCTCACAGATCCGGATGGAATAATGTCAAGAATTTATTTCAAAGACAACAATGGTAACGTTATCATGCAATGGACTCCCGCTAATGTCCAAAATAAAAAATTTAAAATCAACTATTTAGGAAACTTTACGAAAGACGGAAAATATTCAATCCTGATTCAAGGCTCTGATAAAAGTGGAAATTTATCCGGAGACATGCAATATAAAATTAGTTTTGAAATTATTCACAAATCTTCAATTTCGTATTTAATGAATTATCCAAATCCATTTAGTACAAATACAAAATTTGTTTTCACACTAACAGGAGAAGAAGTTCCTGATCGTATGTTTATTCAGATTATGACCGTTTCAGGAAAAGTTGTTAGAGAAATAACTCAAGAAGAACTTGGTCCAATCTATATAGGGAGAAATATTACTGAATTTTCTTGGGATGGAACTGATAATTTTGGAGATAAATTGGCTAATGGAATTTACTTATATACTGTAAAAAGTGAATTACATGGTGAAAACATTGAACACCGAACAACTGAAGGAGACACCTATTTTAAAAAGGAATTCGGTAAAATGTATATATTACGTTAATTTGTTTAATGGAGGAAAAAAGAATAATTGGCTTTGATCTATTAAGAGTTATCGCTGTATTTACTGTATTTTTTGATCATTGTAAAAGCTATTTAACAATACCGTTGGAGTCACCTTTGAATTTCCCATTAGGCTCTGATTTATTTTTGGTTTTAAGTGGCTATTTGATTGGTGTGTCTGTAATTATTGCTTATAATAAAGGTGAATCTGGAGTACTATACTCAATAAAATTTTACATAAAAAGATGGTTTAGAACCCTCCCTAATTATTACCTATTTTTATTAATCAACATTCTATTAATATATTTCCATTTAGCTCCTGGATTTCTAAATAAATATTTAATTTCTTATTTCTTTTTTTCTCAAAATCTATTTAAACCTTATGATTTCTTATGGTGGGAATCTTGGACTTTAGCGCTTCAAGAATGGTTTTATTTAATTTTTCCTCTACTTATTTTTTTAATGAATAAATATTTGAAATCGAAAATTGAACTTAAAAAAATTTTCTTGATTTCAATATTAATGTTTATTTTTCTTCCTTTATTTTATCGTTTATCAATTGAATCAAATTTAGATTTTGACCTGTATTTTAGAAAGATTGTATTTTCAAGATTTGATTCAATCGGTTATGGATTGCTGTTTTCTTTTTTTCATTTTTATTATGCTGAATTATGGGGGAAATATAAAAAAATATTATTCTTAATTGGTTTAATTTTCATACTGTCTATTGAAAATTATTCTAATGATTTATGGTATTATAAAAAAATAATAAAATTTTGTATTCTTAGTTTTTCAATTGCTCTGCTACTTCCCTATTTATCTTCGGTTCAAAAATTATTATTCTTCAATAAGACAATTAAATTTTTAAGTAAAATTTCTTTTTCAGTATATCTACTTCAAATGCCTGTGAGTTATATTCTTCAAAAATATTTTACAATCAATGGTTTTTATAGTTCAATATTATATATTGCATTGTATTTGTTGCTTACAATTTCAATTTCATACTTAAATTTTATTGGTACTGAAAGCTATTTTTTCAGACTAAGAGCTAAAGTTTTAATAAAGGTTGATAATTATCACTTAAAAAAAGCGACAACTAAAAATCGCAGTGTCATCAATTAATTTTAAATCACCTCTCCATTCATCTAATTTAGAGAAAATAAGATTATTTAAATCTTCCATTTTTAAGGGATAATAATTATGAATCATTTTAACCAAGCGATCTAAACCAAATGCTTCTTCATTTGAATCTTCAAGTTCAACAACTCCATCTGTGTAAAGAACCAACGTTGAATTTGGTTTCAATTCCATTTTCCCCACATTAATGAAAGGCAATTCATCCATCATTCCTAAGCCAATACTTCCTTGATCCAACATCTCCGATTTTCTTCCATGAACGATAAAAGGATGATTATGCCCTGCATTCACATAAGTTAATTGTCTTGTGTTCGCATTGTAATGAGCAATAAAAAAAGTGATAAACTTCTCTCCTTTCGCACTTCTCATAACTTTTTTATTCAGTTCTTCTATTAGAAAATCGAATTCAAAACGCTGATATCTAAAAATAGTACGAATAGTAGCCTGAAAATTCGCCATTAACAATGCCGCACTAATTCCTTTACCAGAAACATCTGCAATACAAACAATATATTCTTCATCTCCTAAAGGAATAAAATCATAATAATCTCCTCCAACTTCATGTCTTGCTTTGTATTTGGCTGAAATATCCATTCTTTTATTTGATGGTAAATCTGAAGGAAATAATAATTTTTGCATCTCTGAAGCCACTTCCAATTCCTTTTTTAATCGCTCTTGTTTTAAGGATGCTTTTGCCATTCGCTTATTTTCAATCGCAACAACAATGATATTCGCTAAAGTTTGAATAAAACTCATATTATTCATTGTTTCAGCGACTTTCATTTTTCGATGTTCCAATCCTGCTACCAATAAATAAGCTAAAGGTTTTTCTTTATGAAAAATAGGAACAACAACATCAAATTCATTGATAATTGGAGATGGCGATGATTCTATAACTGTAATATCCCTAAAACGCAACAAATCTTTCGTGACCTCTATTTCTTTTACTTTTCCTTTGAAGCCCACTTTTAAAGCACAATTCCAATCATCTTGCTTATTAAACAAAATAAATTTATCGAAACCAAGTTGCTCTTTTAAGATAAATTCAAATATTTTATACAATTGTTCAACTCCTTCATTTGTATTTATAGCATTCGTAATTTCTAACAAAGAATTTAATTTAAAATCCTTTGTTTTTAATTGATTTTCTAAATATTTCAGAAGTTTTTCCTCCATTTACAATTTTTCTAATATTGATGGTAATTTTCGAACAGCTGCCATTTCTCTAAACATTGATTTTGCTTCCCCACAAGGACTTCCGAAATAAGTTTTACCTCCATCTAAATCTTTAGAAACTCCAGATTGTCCAAGAATCACTGCTCCTTTACCTATTTTCACATCACTCGCACAACCAACTTGCCCCCACATTGTTACCTCATCTTCAACAATAACACAACCAGCAATACCAACATTCGCAGCAAACAAACAATTTTTTCCAATTACGGTATCGTGTCCAACATGTACTTGATTATCAAGTTTTGTTCCTTCTCCAATAATTGTTAATCCGGAAACTCCTAAATCTATTGTACAAAGCGCCCCTATTTCAGCATTTTTTTGAATCAAAACACCTCCACAAGAATGCATTCGATCATAACCACTTGGTTTCTTTTTATAATAAAAGGCATAATGTCCAATTACACTATTTGGACCAACAATTACATTCTCTTCAATTGTTACATCATCTTGAATATTGACTCCTGCGTGTAAAGTCACATTTGCTCCTATTTTCACGCGATGTCCAATAAAAACATTGGGGTAAATATTAGCCGTTGGATGAATGTCACAGCCTTCTCCAATCATAGAATTTTGTGGTATATAAGGACTAAAATGCTTTGTCAATTTATTATAATCATCAAATGGAGCCTTCGAAATGATCAATGACTTTCCCTCAGGACACGCTATTTCTTGATCAATTAATATAATCGTTGCATTACTATTCAATGCTTTTTGATAATATTTTGGATGATCCACAAAAACTAAATCACCTGTTTCAACTTTATGAATTTCATTAATCCCTGTAATCAATTGGTTTGGATTACCCAAAAAATGACAATTCAACAAAGTCGCAATTTCTTTTACAGTATGATTTCCTGCTAATTTCATTTATCCTAAATTTATTTTTAAAATTACGCTCTTTAAAGCTTCAAAAATGGAGAAACAAATATACTTTTCCGCTTTAATTTGTTGAAAGGTCAATATTTTAGTAAGATTTTTTCTTAAACCGATAAATACGGAGTACCTTTGCACTCTATAAATTTTTGAAAATGCAATTCGTCGATTTTAATTTAAGTAAACAACTCCAAAAAGCTTTAGTAGATTTAGAGTTTACAAAAGCTACAACTATTCAGGAAAAAGCTTATCCGGTAGTAATGTCAGGAAAAGATGTTGTTGGGATTGCACAAACAGGAACAGGGAAAACTTTAGCTTTTTTACTTCCAATTTTGAATCAATTAAAATTTTCATATCAAGTAGAACCAAGATTTTTAATTATTGTCCCAACCCGAGAACTTGTCGCTCAAATAGTAGATGAAATTGCAAAATTGACTATTTATATGAATGTTAGAGTTGCTGGTGTTTATGGAGGTGCAAATATCAACACTCAAAAACAAATCATTATGAATGGTTTGGATATTTTGGTTGCTACTCCTGGTCGAGTAATTGATTTAGGCCATAATGGTACTTTAAAATTGAAATCTATTCAAAAAGTTGTAATCGATGAAATGGATGAAATGCTAAATCTTGGATTTAGAACTCAATTAAAAAATATTTTAGATTTACTTCCTGCAAAAAGACAGAACTTACTTTTCTCGGCAACCATCACTGAAGATGTTGAATTAATTTTTGAGGAATTTTTCAATAATCCACAAAAAGTTGAAGCAGCACCACATGGTACCCCAGTTGATAAAATTGCTCAATCATTATACAATGTTCCTAATTTCAATTCAAAAATAAACTTACTAAAACATCTTTTAGAAACTGATAATTCAATGCAAAAAGTGTTGTTATTTACTAAAAGTAAAAAAGTTGCTGATTTAGTTTTTGAAGAAATGGGAAGCGAAGAAAATAAAAACTTTGGAGTTATTCACTCAAATAAATCTCAAAATTTCCGATTTAGTTCTCTTAACAATTTTCAAGATGGAACTTCTAAAGTATTAATCGCAACAGATTTAGTTTCTAGAGGTTTAGACATTTCAGATGTAACTCATGTTATCAATTTTGACTTACCGGATGAATCTTCAAACTATATTCACCGAATTGGCCGAACAGGTCGTGCAGATAAAGAAGGAATCGCCATTTCATTTATCACTCCTTCTGACGAGAAAATGCATCTAGAAATTGAAGATATGATGAAAATGAAAATTTCTGAAACTGCTTTTCCAGAAAATGTAGAAATTTCAGATGTGTTAATTGAAATGGAAATGCCCGTTCTACTAGGTGTAAATTATATGCCAGATGTGAAAATTGACAACTCAAAAGGTGCTTTCCACGAAAAGAAAAAGAAAAATTCAAAAGTTAACTTGGGCGGCTCTTATAAACGAAAACTGAAAGAAAAATATAAAAAGAATCAAACTAGAGGTCAGAAAAAGAAATAACATTAGACATTAGACATTAGACAAAAATAAAAAAGCAACTCTTGATTGAATCAAAAACTGCTTTTTATTTTATATTATTTTCTTAATAATTCAATAAACTCTCCAATGCAATCTTAACTTTATCTGCATTTGGCAAAAGTGTCGCTTCTAAAATTGAATTTAAAGGAATTGCTGGTGTATCCATCGAACCTAAAATCATCACAGGAGCATCCAAAGTCTTGAAATTATCTCTTTGAATTCTACCCGCTAAACCTAATGTAAAAGTTGCTTCTTCAGATTCCTCCGTTACCAACAAAACTTTTCCATGTTTTTGAGTTACTTCATTAATCTTCTCTGTATCAATAGGATTCAAAGTTCTCAAATCAATAATTTCTACTTTATCTTTAAATTCCGCACAAGCCTCCAACGTCCAATAAACACCTCTTCCGTACGTAATTACAACACAAGAATTTCCTTTTTCAATATTTTCAGCAATTGCTTCCTGAACAACCCTCGCTTTTCCAAAAGGAATCACATAATCTTCATCTGGTTCGATTGACATTGCACCTTCTGTTCCTGGAATTTTAGACCAATACAATCCTTTATGCTCTAACATAACAACTGGATTTGGATCATAAAAAGCGGCTTTCATCAAACCTTTTAAATCTGCCCCAGTTGAAGGGTACGCCACTTTAATTCCACGTATATTTGTTAATACAGATTCAACACTTGAAGAATGATAAGGACCACCCGAACCATAAGCTCCGATTGGCACACGAACAATACAACTTACAGGCCATTTACCATTCGACAAGTAATTCGAGCGGCTAACTTCTGTGAACAATTGATTTAATCCTGGCCAAATATAATCCGCAAACTGAACTTCAACAATCGGTTTTAATCCAACTGCTGACATACCAACCGTACTTCCAATAATAAATGCTTCTTGTATCGGCGTATTGAAAACACGATCATCTCCAAATGTTTGTGCCAAAGTTGCAGCTTCTCTAAAAACACCACCTAAACGTCCGCCAACATCTTGTCCATATAACAATGCTTCAGGATGTTTAGCCATTAATTCTCGAACAGCAAACAAAGCACTATCAACCATTACCGTTTTTTTCTTTCCTGCAGGTTCTCTTTCTCCTTTTTCTTCTTGAATTGGAGTTTCAGCAAATATATGATTCAGGACTGATTCAGGAGTTGGATCTTCCGCATTATAAGCTCTATCAAAAGATTCATCTATAAAATCTTTTACATCATTTTCGATTTGTGCAATTTCAGTCTCATCCAATCCTTTCAATAAAGCTAATTCTTTAATTTTTGGATAAGGATCTCTCGTTGCCGCTTCTTCCAAATCATCTCTATACCATTCTTTTCTTACTCCTGAAGTATGATGCCCTAACAATGGAACTTTTGCATGAATAATAAATGGTCTTCTTTCTTTTCGAACAATTTTAAAAACATCTTGTACTGTTTGATAAGACAATGCAAAATCACTTCCGTCTATCGTCCTTACTTCGATCCCATTAAACCCTCTTGCGTATTCAGTCATATCTTGGGCTCTCGTTTCAGTAGCATTTGCAGAAATATCCCAACCATTATCTTGAACCAAATATACAATTGGAAATTGTTTCAATGCAGCCATTTGTAAAGCTTCAGAAACTTCTCCTTCAGTGCATGAAGCATCACCCAAAGAACAAACTACAACAGGATTTTCTCCGTTGTAATCTAATGCTAAACCTGTTTTTTCTTTGTATTGTATCCCCATCGCAATACCTGTTGTCGGAATAGCTTGCATCCCTGTTGCAGATGATTGATGTGGGATTTTTGGCATATTATCACGATCCAAAGACGGATGCGAATAATAAGTCCTTCCACCTGAAAAAGGATCATCTTTTTTAGCAAAAACTTGTAACATTAATTCATAAGGCATCATTCCAATACCCAATAAAATGCTATCATCTCTATAATAAGGAGAAACCCAATCTTGAGGTTTTAATTGTAATCCGACAGCTAATTGTATTGCTTCATGACCTCTAGAAGTTGCATGAACATATTTTGCTGATATCTCTTTATGCGCTTCGTATTTTTCAGCCATTGTTTTAGCTGTGCACATTAACTCAAAAGCTTTAAAAACCGTTTCTTTCGAAACTTTTTCTACCAACTTGTCTGATTTTATAACAGTTGTACTCATTTATTATAGCAAGTTCAATAATTTGATGTCAAATATACGAAATAATCAAAGGGAATACAAAGATATGTCCTATCGATAATGAGCAATTTTCACAATCAATAAGACATCTTTTTTATTAACCTTATTTCGGTTAAAATTTTACACTCAGATTTTAGAAACTCCTAAGGTTATTAATAGAAACTATTTAAGTTAAAATTTTCAAATAACGATTCAAGCAGTCGATTTCAACATCAGCAATAATATTAAGAAAAGTATCTTTCTCTTTTTCTGTTTGGACTAATTCTAATGCATTGTAATAATTCATTCTTGCTTCATAATCTCCTTTAATATTAGCGATAACAAAACCATGTTTCAATAATATTAAATTCATTATCAATCGAGAAGTCCTTCCGTTTCCATCAACAAATGGATGAATTGTAACCAATCTCTCATGCATCTCTGCTGCTAATACTACTGGATGTAACTTATTTCGATTTATTTGATACCATTCAAAATATTCTTCCATTTTTTTTGGAACTAAAAAAGGTTGAGGAGGCATGTGAGCACTTCCTTTTATCATGACTTGAATATTTCTATATTTTCCAGCATATTCAGGCATAATCCCTCGAAGAATCATATTGTGAATCACTAACAATTCTCTTTCATTGATCGAAACTTTTCGCTGAACCAAATCTTTTACGTATTCAATCGCTTCTTGATGATTGATCGCTTCCAAATGTTCACGCATACTTTTCCCTGAAACAGTCAAGCCTTCGTTGATGACTAAATCTGTCTCTTTTAAAGTTAAAGTATTTCCTTCTATACGATTACTTTCAAAAGTATATTCTAATTCTAAAGCTTGTGCTATACGGTAACTATCAAATGCTCTTAATTTATCTAATTTTGATTTTAAGGAATCTATTAAATCTAATTTTTCCTGTAATGAGTTTGAAATGAAAAACTGTTCTGTTGAATCATATTTCGCTATTTCTTCTTGAACTAAGGTTAAAGCTTGAGAAGCAAATTCCTCATCTTGAATTTCATAAAGAATCTTTTCTTTAATCCATAATGGTAAAATCTCTTCTAAAGGGATATCTAAAAAATGAGCAAGTTGTTTAACCTGCTCTCTAGTTGGTTTACGAGTTCCACTTTCAAATTTACTAACCAATGCTTGATCAATAGCAAGCAATTGTGCTAATTCACGTGTTTTTAATCCTTTATTTATTCTCGCATTTTTGATTAGTGTTTTCATTTGTCAAATTATTTCATGACAAATTTAGTCATAATTATATTGGTATCAATATATTTTTGGAATTTTATATTTTTAAACCCCTAATTCTTTTAATAAATTTTCAAAAGCTTCTTTCAATTCAGCTAATTCAGATTCTACAGAAGTTAAACGTTCTTCTAAATTTGATTTAGAAACTGCTTTTTCTTCACTTTCATCAGAAAAATTATCGCCAAATAGATGACAATATCTTGCTTCTTTTTGACCTGGTTTCTTTGGTAATAATTTGATGAATGGTGTTTCTGAATTCATTAAACCATCAATCGTAGAAATTACCTCATCCAATGAATCAAAATCATGTAAACGACCTGAATTGGAATTAATTTCTCCAGGTGTTAATGGGCCTCGAAGAAGTAATAAACAAATAACTGAAGTCTCAGCTGGATCTAAAGGAAAAGTTACCGCAATACTATGTCTATATTTAATTGCTCTACTTCCACCCCCGATGACATTCGCTGCTAAATGCTTCTTTTTTAGAGAATCAATTGCTGAAACGACTGTTTCTTCATCAAAATCAACCACCGGATTTCTTGATGATTTTTGATTACAAGCTGTAACAATTCCATTCAACGTCATCGGATAATAATCCGGAGTTGTTTTACTTTTCTCTATTAAAGCACCTAAAACACGTTGCTCTTCTAAAGTTAATTGAGGTAATTTATTTTCAGTTTCCATTTTAATTTAAACTTAAAGACTCAAGATTTCAAGACAAAAGACTTAATATCCGACTAATGACTATTTCCTAATTACTTAATATTTACTTATTATTCTCAATCACATAATTCAACACTTTCGTCATTAAGTGAACTCTATCTTTTCCTCCTACATTGTGTTTATGCATTGGATAAGGAAAGAAATCCATCTGAACACCAGCTTCTACGAATTTTTTAACCATCGCGAAATTATGTTGCATCACAACCACATCATCAACAGTTCCATGAATTAATAATAAATCTCCTTTTAAATTTTTAGCATAGTTCAACAAAGATGCTTCTTCGTATCCTTTTAGATTTTCTTCAGGTTTATCCATGTATCTTTCCCCATACATTACTTCATACCACTTCCAGTCAATTACCGGTCCACCAGCAACTCCAACGTTAAATACATCCGGTTGACGCAACATTAAAGAAGTTGTCATAAAACCACCGAATGACCAACCGTGAACAGCCAATCTATTACCATCAACATACGGTAAAGATTTTAAATATTTCACCCCTTCCAATTGATCTTCCATTTCAATATTCCCTAATTGTCGATGAATGCCACTCTCAAAAGCAAAACCTCTTTCTCCTGAACCTCTGTTATCTAAAGTATAAACCAAATACCCTTGTTCAGCCATCCAAAACATCCAAAGATTTGCACCATCCAACCAAGAATTTGTAATCATTTGGGCATGCGGTCCACCATACACATAAACTAAAACAGGATATTTTTTTGAAGGATCAAAATTACTTGGTTTAATTAATCGCGTATATAATATTGTTCCATCTGCTTTCGTAATTGTACTAATTTCAGATGTCCCCATTTTAACTTCTTTGTATTTATTTTTCGATTCTAAAAGTATATTAGTCGATTTACCGTTCATACTTGTCATAACAGATAAAGACGGCGTTAAATGATTGGTGTATTCATCAAAAAACCATTTTTCATCTGGACTAATAAACACTGAATGAACACCTTCTTCTTTTGTTAATAAACGCTGTGTTCCTTTTAAATTTACACCATAATACATCGTATTCAACGGTGAATCACCTGTTGCTGAAAATATAATTTCTGAACCTTTATTGATTGAACTAAATATATCTTTTACGACAAACTTATTAGAAGTCAATTTTTTAATTAATACTCCTTCAATATCATAATAATATAAATTATTAAATCCATCTCGTTCACTAATCCATACAAAAGAATTTTTATCATTTGAAGGGAAGAATGCTGGATGTTCTGGCTCAATCCATTTATCATTCGTTTCTTCAAATAAAGTTTTCACAAAAGCACCTGAAATAGCATCATACTTATTTAACCACATGTGATTTTGCTCACGGTTAACTTCAGCAATTAAAATAAATTTTTCATCAGGCGTCCATGAAACATTTGTCAAATAATCATCTGATTTTCCTTTCGGTGTAATAAATACCGTTTTCCCATTTGCAATTGAATAAATTCCTATTCTTGGCTTCTCAGATTTTTGACCAGCCATCGGATATTTTGTTGACATTAACGAACCAGGAGTTGTTGTAATATCAACTAAAGGATATTCTGCTACTTCGGATTCATCTTTTTGAGCAAAAGCAATTAAATCATTTTTAGGTGAAACAAAAATTCCACCATGAATCCCAAATTCACTTCTAGCGTACGTTTGACCAGAAATAATATTTTTATCTGAATTAGAAGTAATTGCAATACGTTCGCCTTTCGAGTTTTTATAAATTAAATTGTTTTCTACAGTATAAACAACACTTTCATTTACTTTATTAAAACTCACATCCCCAGCATTTTCATCAATTGAATAGATTTTTAGACCTTTTTTTGCTGTTACGTCATATTTATAAAAATTTAAACCATCATTGATGTAAAAAGTGTTTTTATCTTTCCATTCTAAACCATAAAAACTAAATAACTTACAATTCAAAGCTAAATTCAGATCATTAAGCGTTATTAAATCGATAGCAACCGCATTGGAAACAGAAGCTATTTTCAACACCCAAGTCTTGTCAACTTTCTCCATATAAGTATAACTTTCAGTACCTGGAATCCATTGAAACATTCTCAATTTATCTACTCCAAACATCCTATTCTGTTCAAGAACAGCTTGTTCTAAAGTTAATTCCACTTTTTTTTGCGCATAAATCGGTAGTAACAATATCACAAAACCTATAACAAACCACTTTTTCATTTTACCTTTTTATTAATTCATTAAAAAAATTCTCTACTGGCTGACCAGCCCTGTAACAATCAATAATTAGTTGGGCTAAATTTTCATTCAATACAACTTCAGAATCAAATTGTTTATAAAAATACCACTGCTTATTGTAAATTAATGGTTCTTTTTCAGCTGCTTCTTTCAATTCTTTTGGTATTACTTTATTTTTTTCTCCTAAAATCTCGCCAAAAACACTTTTAAAAGAAATTTCCGAATATATCTTTTTAAATCTTTCAGGATTTTTAGCAATTCCCTCTCGAACAGTCAATAAATCATCTTTATCAATTTCATAAACCCCTCCGTAAACTCGAACGTGTTCTGGTCCAAGTTCAAAATAAACACCATTGATTGCTTTACTTTTTTTTCCTTCAGGAGTAACAACAGCAGAAACATTCATTTTATAAGGTGTTTTATCTTTTGAAAAACGGATGTCTCTGTTAATTCTAAAAATACATGAACTCGCTTCTAAATCTTTAAAAGCCGAATCTTCTTCGGCAAGTTTTGTTATAATATGAGTTACGAAATTTTTGAATGCATCTTTAACATTCACTTCATATCTTTTTCGATTTTGATCGAACCAATCTTTGTTATTATTTCCCGCTAAATCCATAAAGAATTGAAGGAAATCTTGATTAAAAAATGTCATTTTTTCAATTTTGAAGTGGAAAGATAATTATTTGTTTTCAGACTTTAATTCATATTCTGAACGAAGTTTAATTTTGCTTTAAAAATCTCTCTCTTTGTTTGAAAAATGTAATTACTTTTACAGAAAATTTTCAAAAATGAAACATGTATCTTTAGCAAGCATTGAAGCTGCAATCAAAAAAGTAGATAATTTAGACGATGATGGTTTAGAAAGATTGTCTGAAACATTTGCTTTATCTCAACAAACCTTGTTAGCTTATGTAATGTCAGCTGCTATTGAATATGAAAATGAACAACTAGAAGGGTTAATTATCTATTATTTCTGCTTAATCTCCGAAGCTTTTGCACAAGAAAAAATTATAACAAAAGAAATTACTGATACAGATATTGATGCATTTGAAGAACCATATTTCGAAATGCTGGATTCTTACTTCGAGCATGAAGAAGAAGACGAATTAGAAAATTTCTGCGACCAGCCTGAATTAGCACAATTCATGGCACTTGAAATTAGCACAGAGGATTCTGACGGAACAAGCTTAGACGATGAAACAGCAACTCAATTATTTATTGTGACAATTGCAATGATTACATTAATGGGAAGAGCGCAAGCTTAATTAAATTTTGGATGATGGATTTTGGATTAAGTTTTAAATCTAATATCTAGATTCTAATGTCTAATATCTTGAAACAAACATGTTAACTCCAAAACAAATCGTTGAAAAAATGATGTCTAAAGATGCTTTTAGCATTTGGTTAGGCGTAAAGGTATTGAATATTGAATTAGGCACTTGCACTTTACAATGTTCAATCAAAGATGATATGTTAAATGGATTTGAAATATTACACGGTGGAATCAGTTATTCTTTAGCTGATTCCGCTTTAGCTTTTGCTGCTAATAGTTACGGTTTTCAATGTGTCAGTATTGAAACTTCTATTTCACATACCCGACCTGCTATAATTGGCGATACTTTAATTGCTACTTGCACTGAAATAAACAGAGGAAAACGAATCGGTATTTACGAAGTTCGCGTTGAAAATCAAGATAAAAAATTAATCGCTTATTTTAAGGGCACAGTGAATGTTTCTGAGAATGTTTGGTAGTTTTTTTTTACCACAGAGTAAAAGGAGTAATTCACAGAGTACCACAGTGTTTTTTTTCTCTGAGAGACTCTGTGAAAAAACTCTTTGTAACTCTGTGGTTAAAACTACTCTCCTAATCAAAATCAATTAAATTTTACATTTCCATTCAATTTCCATAAATATTTTATTACTTTTAAAGTGTACATACTTAGAACGATTATGTGCTTTATCTTAACAATAAAATTATTTACGAATGAATAGACATATTAGAAAAGTTGCTATTCTTGGATCAGGTGTAATGGGTTCTCGAATTGCTTGTCATTTTGCTAATATTGGTTGCGAAGTCTTATTATTAGATATTGCTCCAAAAGAGACAACGCCACAAGAAGAAGCAAAAGGATTAACGATTGACTCTCCTATTGTAAAAAATAGAATTGTAAATGGTGCTTTAGAATTTGCAGTTAAATCAAATCCTTCTCCACTTTACAGAAAATCATTTGCTCAAAGAATTCAAACAGGAAACTTTTCAGATGATATGTCTAAAATTGCTGGATACGACTGGATTATTGAAGTTGTTATCGAACGTTTAGATATTAAATTACAAATTTTCGAACAAGTTGAAAAATATAGAACTCCTGGAACTTTAATTTCTTCTAATACTTCAGGTATTCCAATTCATTTGATGTTGGAAGGAAGAAGTGATGATTTTAAAGCGCATTTCTGTGGTTCGCATTTCTTTAATCCTCCTCGTTATTTACAATTATTAGAAATTATTCCTACTCCACACACAAAACCTGAAGTAGTTGATTTCTTGATGGAATACGGACAACTTTACTTAGGAAAGAAAACGGTTTTATGTAAAGATACTCCTGCTTTCATTGCTAACAGAGTTGGTGTTTACGGAATTATGGCTTTGTTCCATACCGTTGAAGAAATGGGATTAACTGTTGAGGAAGTTGATAAATTAACAGGACCTGTTTTAGGTCGTCCTAAATCTGCAACTTTCAGAACTTGTGACGTAGTTGGTTTAGATACTTTGGTTCACGTTGCAAATGGATTAAAAGCAAATTGTCCAAACGATGAGGAATCAAAATTATTTGAATTGCCTTCTTATGTTTCAAAAATGGTTGAAAATGGTTGGTTAGGTTCAAAATCAAAACAAGGATTCTACAAAAAAGTAACGAATGAAGCAGGTAAAAGTGAAATCTTAACACTTGATCTTAAAACATTAGAATACCGTTCTGCTGAAAAAGCAAAATTTCCTACTTTGGAATTAACAAAATCCGTTGATGACTTAAAGCAAAGAATCAAAATATTATTCTCCGGCAAAGATAAAGCAGGTGATTTCTACCGTAAACTTTTTGGAGGGTTATTTGCTTATGTTTCAAATCGTTTACCTGAAATTTCAGATGACTTATATAAAATTGATGATGCTTTAAAAGCTGGATTCGGTTGGGAAATTGGTCCCTTTGAAACATGGGATATCATCGGAATTGATGCAGGTTTACAATTAATTGAAGGTGCTGGAAGAAAACCTGCAGCTTGGTTAAACGATTTAAAAGCAAACAACATTAGTTCTTTTTACAAAACTGAAAAAGGTAGTAAACAATATTACGACATAACAAGTAAATCGTTTGTAACTATCCCTGGAACAGAAAACTTAGTTCTTTTAGATGCGCTTCGTGCTGAAAATACTATTTGGACAAATGGAGATACTACAATCGTTGACTTAGGAGATGGAATCATCAATTTGGAATTCCATACAAAAATGAATACGATTGGCGGTGGAGTTATTCAAGGTATGCATAAAGCAATGGATTTAGCAGAGAAAGAATACAAAGGTTTAGTTATTTCAAACACTGGACAAAACTTCTCAGCTGGAGCAAACGTTGGAATGATTTTCATGATGGCGGTTGAACAAGATTATGATGAATTGAACTTTGCAGTTAAAGCCTTCCAAGATGCGATGATGCGTGTTAGATATTCAAATATTCCGGTAGTTGTAGCACCTCACAACCTTGCATTAGGTGGAAGTTGTGAAATGTCAATGCATGCTGACAAAGTGGTAGCTCATACTGAATTATACATGGGATTAGTTGAATTTGGAGTTGGACTTATCCCTGGTGGTGGTGGAACAAAAGAATTTGCGAAACGTTTATCTGATGAACTAAATGCTGGAGATATTAAAATCAACCGTTTAAGAGAAAAATTCTTAACTGTAGGTCAAGCGAAAGTATCTACATCAGCTTATGAAGCATTCGATTTAGGATATTTAAGAGAAGGTATTGATGAAGTGATTGTAAGTAGAGATCATCAATTAGCAAGAGCGAAAGAAGCAGCATTAGAAATTGCTAATAAAGGATATGTTGCTCCAAAAAAAGGTAAAAATGTAACTGTACTAGGTCAAGAAGGATTAGGAATTGTTTATGTAGGTTCAAATTCAATGCTTTCTGGTCATTATATGTCTGAACATGATGGCGTAATCTCTGAAAAATTAGGATACGTTCTGTGTGGAGGCGACTTATCTGAAAACACAGTAGTTTCTGAGCAGTATCTATTAGACCTAGAGCGCAAAGCATTCGTAGAGTTATGCTTGCAACGCAAAACGTTAGAACGTTTAGAAAGTTTGG
>JACOTM010000116.1 GCA_016178305.1 Flavobacteriia bacterium
AATTACATCATGGATTTGTTCTATTGTTTGCACAGGATCATTACCAACATATTTTTGAACATTTGGATTGGAATCCATCTCATACATGGCTTCTGCATCTGAAAGAGTTATTTCACGAAAGTAAAGTCGAGGTGTTGTTAAAAGCATTTGTTAAAAGAATATTAATTGAGTTCAATTTTAAACAAAAAATCCCAATTTTTTTGTAAATCGGGATTTTTTTAATTTTTTTTATTTCAAATGACAGGCAAAAAAACCAAGCATACATTCATACAATTGGATTTGATTTTCTTCATGCCCAAAACCATGTCCTTCATTGTATTTTACCATATATGGCACATCAAATCCACGTTTTCTTAAGTTGACAACTACTTGATCGGATTCATCTATGTTTACACGAGGATCATTTGCTCCTTGAACGACAAAAAGAGGTTTTTTGATTTTATCAGCATTCAATGCAGGAGAAACTTCTTTCATGATTTTTTGATCTTCGATACTTGTTTCATCATACCATTGCTCATACATTTGTTTTAAATATGGTTTCCAATATTCAGGGAATGATTTGTAAAAAGTGAATAAATTTGAAACACCAACGTAGTCAATACCACAAGTATATAAATCTGGAGTTTTCACTAAACTTCCTAGGGTTGCTAAGCCACCATAACTTGCTCCGTAAATTGCGATTTTTTGTCCGTCAATGAAGTCAAGTGTTTTGACGTAAGTAACTGCATCTTCTAAATCATTCAGCATATTTCTTCCAATTTGTTTGCTGCCAGCTAAGAAAAAATCTTTCCCATATCCACCTGAACCTCTATAATTGATTTGTAATGTAGCATAACCTCGACTTGCAAAAAGTTGTGTTTCAGGATTGAATCCCCAAGAATCCCGAACGCCATAAGGACCACCATGTGGATTTACAATTAATGGAACTTTATGATTTTGATCTGCATTTTTAGGAATTGTAATATAGCCATGAACAATTAACCCATCTCTTGTCTTGAATTGAATTGGCCGCATTTCCGCCATATCCTCTTCTTTTAATTGAGGCATCATGTTAAACATTTCTTTGAATGCTTCTTTTTTAGCATCATAAAAGTAATATGCTCCATAAAGTTTATCACTGGTTACATATAATAGATAGTTGGTTTCATCATCTGTAATGCTGGTGATATAGACCTGCTTGTTTCCAAATTGTTTCGTGAATTTTTCTATAAGTTTAATGTATGTTTTACTAATTGGGACGATAACTTCTTTTTCACCTTCATAATTGTAATAATCTATTTCATAATTTCTAAGGCGTGAAGTTCTAATTCCTCGAACGTCAAATTGTGGATTTGAATATAATTTCTGAATAATTTTCTTTTCTTTGAAATCATAAATTACGATTTCATCTGTATTGCTTTCTAAATTTGAAATTATATAAGCATCATTTGGGTTTGGAGTTGCATAATTAAATCCGATTACATAAAATGTTTGTTTCCAATTGGTAGTTAATATTTTTTCAAATGTTTCAGTTCCTTCTACGCGATAATAATATGTGTAATCCGTACCATTTTCTTGTTTTGAATAACCTTTTAAAATTCCATCTTTGTCAAAATCAAATCCACTTATTGGGTTTTCAAGATCTTTATTCTCAAATAATTTAGTTATTTCTCCTGTTTCAATATTGATTCGATATGGTTCAGATACTTGAGGGTTTTCTTTATTCATTTGAATAATAATAACATTGGGTTGTTCTTTTAAGAATTTTAAAATATCAACCCGAACACCATCAAAAGGAGTTAATTCTTTTGCATTTGTACCATCTATATTAATTGAAAAAATATGATAATTTTCATTTCCTCCTTTGTCTTGAACATAGAGCAATTTAGAATTCGTTACCCAATCGTAATCTCTTATTAATTCATTTTTTTCCTCGATAACTCGTTTTATTTCATTTGTAGATGTGTTCTTTACATATACGTGTGTTTTTCCGAACTCATCTTTTTCAGTGTAAGAAATATATTTTCCATCTGGAGAAAATTTGAAACTGCTTTGTTTTGGATGTGCAAAATAGTCAGAAACAGCATATTTGTAGGTTCCTTTAGCTTTGTCTGCCAATTTAGTTAATTCTTCAGATGAAGAAGGGAGTGTTGTATTTCCCCTTTTTGTTTCAGTTTCTTGAGCAAGTATTAAACAACTCAAGGTTGTGAAAATGGGTAGTAAAAAAAGTTTGTTCATTGAAAATAATTTAATTTGGGCTAAAATATAAAGAGTTTTTAGTTGAAAACTAAAATTAACTTTTATTAACCTATCTTCACAGATGTCATAGAAAAAGAGCCCGCCAATAAGGCATCATTAAAAAATGAAATTGGGTCATCCTCATTTCTAAGCGCCATGGAGTAAAGTAATGGTAAATAATGTTCTGGTGTTGGAGCAGAAAGTTGAAGGGCTTTACTGTAATTACGATAATTAATCAATGATTTAAAATCATTTTTGGTAATCAATTTTTTAAAGGTTTCATTTGCTTCAATCGCCCAATCATGTCCAAAGTGTGTATTAAAGTCACCTTTTAGTTCAAGGTGTTGAAAGTTATGAACCATATTTCCACTTCCAATAATTAAAATTCCTTTTTTTCTGAAACTTTGAAGCTCTTTCGCTAAATTGTAATGATATTCAGGTCCTTGCATGTAGTCTAAACTTAATTGGATTACAGGGATAGAGGCGTCAGGATATAAATTTTTTAAAATACTCCAGTTACCATGATCAAATCCCCATGAAAAATCCATTCCGACTTCTATTGATTGGATTGTTTTTTTTGTTTCTTCGGCTAACCAACTACTGCCTGGCGCAGGATACTGAACATCAAAAAGAGCTTGTGGGAATCCTCTAAAATCATGAATAGTTGAAGGTTTTTTCATTGCTGTCACCAATGTTCCTTTTGTTTCCCAATGTGCTGAAATCATCAAAATTGCTTTAGGTAAAGGCAATTCTTTTACAATTTTTTTCCAACCTTGTGAAAATTCATTCTCTTCAATCGCATTCATAGGATTGCCATGTCCAATAAACAAAACAGGCATTGAGATGTCTTGCTCACCTAAATGATCTGTAAAATATTTAAAAGAGTTGTAAGCATGCATATCTGTAAGCCGATTATTGATTTTCAAATATGTTATGATTAATTGAAATCAGGTTTTAATTTTTTTATAGGTTATAATAAAATGATTTCTCAAATTGAATTTTTTATGTTTTCTTCCAAAGTTCCTTTTTCTTTCATTTTGATATATTTTTCGATGTTTTTATCTTTATTTAACAATGCTTTATGCTTTTGATAATATTCAATAACAGCCTCAATTCCTGTGATATTTCCTTGTAATTTGTTTGAATAATCTTCTTCTTCAATGGCATATTTTGTCCAAGCTCCCATAAAAATGATAACTAATTCGGGGCTTGATTTTATAAAAGTGGTTACTTTTTCATTCAATTCAATAGTTACTTTTGGACTTCCGGAAATCCAAGTGATTAAAAATTTATTAGCTAATAAAGCTTTGTCTTTTTCCGTGTTTGGAGCAGTTTGCATGAGCCAATCGAAGCAGTTTATTACATCTTCTTCGTATTTTTTATAATCATCATCTTTTTTTAAAGTATAATTTTCAGGAACTTCAAAATCTTGGGCAATTAAAGTTAAATTAGAGGATAGTGCAATTAAAAAAATAAATAATTTTTTCATGTTTTAAATAAAATTAGTTGTTAAAAAGTAAATCTCAACCCAATTCCGTGTTGAGTTCGTGGATTAATAAAAGTTTTTAATTCGGGGATATTAACTAAATTAATATCAGCTCTTAATTCATAAAAGAGATGGGTTTTAGATAAAAAAAGATTTTTATGACCTAATCTAAAATCGATTCCAATTGGAATGTATGCTGAGAAAGCATAACTGTTTTTATTGCTAGTGACTTCATAAGAAGCTGTTGATTTTGTTGAAAATGAATCAAAAGAATCATTGTTATTCCCAATTGTGTGAGATTCAATTCGCTCTTTTTTAGTATGTGTTATTTTTGTTTGAGAATCATACATTAATCCTGTTGTAAAACCGATACCTGTTTTAAATGATAATCGGGAACTGGAATGGAAAATGTATAGATAGGATAAATCAAATTTCAATATTTTACGTGTATTTAATAAATCGAAATTATTAATATAGGTTGAGTCTAAATATGTTGTTTGGCCAGTTTGCGCAGATGTTAATGTATCAAATGGAATGGTTGTTTTCTTCTCATTACTATAAGTTATTGGATTTCCATTAGCATGGTTGATACCTATACGAAATAAACTATTTTCTCTATAAGCAGAACGATTTTTATTTGCTAATTGAAAGCCGAATTGAAGGGAAAACATGCTGTTGAGATGAGATGAATTATTGATTGTTTGTTGATAATCAGAAAGATTTATTGTTGAAAATTTAGAGTTTGGAAACAATGAATTGAAATTTTCAATTGTACCATTTATATTTTGCTCACTTGAAAAAGTGATTTGTGTTGCAATTTCGCTAAATCGAATAAAACCGATTTTAACTTTAGAACTATCTTGTGCCATTAAATTTGAAGCTAAAAGTACAAAGACTACGTAAAATAATTTTTTCATTTTTAATTATTAGGTTATACTTTGCTATAACGATTTCAAAATTAATATATTTTAGATAACAATGATTTTTTTAACTTTATACACATGAATAATTTAGAAAATGAAATTTTTTCGATTCAGTCTAAAGCTGATTTTGAAGAAGTTGTGAAGAATGTTTTTGAATTTCAATTGAAAAATTGCAAGGTTTATTCTAATTATTGTGAAAAATTAGGAAAAACTTCTCCGAAAACAATCTTTGAAATCCCCTTTTTACCAATTTCATTTTTTAAAACTCATGAAATAATTTCTTCCGATCGTGCTGTTCAATTTGAATTTAAAAGCAGTGGAACTACAGGAATGATACGCAGCAGACATTTGGTTCAAAATCCTGCGATGTACGAAAGATCATTTGAAGCAATTTATAAAGACTTTATTGGAAATCCAGAAGAGCAGGTTATTTTAGCATTGTTGCCTAATTATATCAAACAAGGAAATTCAAGTTTGATTTATATGGTTGAAAAATTAGTTAGATTATCGGGGAATAATCTGTCTGGATTTTATTTGGATGATTGCGAAAAATTAGTTTCTAATTATAAACGAGCTATCGCTGAAGGTAAAAAAGTGATTCTATTTGGAGTGTCTTATGCATTACTCGATTTGGCAGAAAACAAAATTGATCTATCAAAAGCATTGATTATTGAAACAGGAGGAATGAAAGGTCGTAGAAAAGAATTGACGAAAGAGGAATTGCATCAAGAATTAATTAAAGGGTTGAATACGGATTTTATTGCTTCGGAATATGGAATGACTGAATTATTTTCGCAATCATATAGTGATAAAAATGGGATTTTTAAAATGCCAAAATGGATGCAAATTTTTATTCGTGAAGTCAATGATCCTTTTCATTTCTTAGAAGAGGGAAAAACGGGAGGAATTAATGTTATTGATTTAGCAAATTTATATTCTTGCTCGTTTATTGAAACACAGGATCTAGGAAAAAAACAAGGAGATACTTTTCAACTAATGGGAAGATTTGATCATTCAGATTTAAGAGGTTGTAATATGATGGTCGAATAAAGATTACAAATTAACAGATATTAAAAAAAGAAAATTTGAAGAATTACCAAAAATATCGAGTCTTAAAGTCTAAAATCTTGATAAAATCAAAAAATAAAACACTTACTTCTTTTAGTTTCTATTTTCTAATATCTTTACAATTCAATTAAAAACTGAATGACAACACAAACAATTATTATTTTACTGTTAATTGGTTTATTAGCTGGATTGCTTAGTGGATTTGTTGGAGTAGGAGGTGGAGTTGTAATTGTTCCTGCTTTGGTTTATTTTTTAGGAGTCAGTCAGCATCAAGCACAAGGAACAAGTTTATTTATATTGCTTTTACCAGTAGGGCTTTTAGCGGTAAATAATTATGCTAAAAATGGAAGTATTAATTGGACGTATGGGATTATAATTGCCATTGCATTTGTAATTGGGGGATATTTTGGATCTAAAATATCCTTAAAAATTTCGCCAGCTCTTGTGAAATTTATTTTCGGTTTGTTAATGGCTTACGTAGCTATTCGTTTTATTTTATCAGGTTATAATTCCCTTTCGAATGAGTCGTAATATTCAAGAATTTATTAGAGAAAAAGCAGTTGATCTTTTTGAGAAAGTAAAAGTTTACAGAGAGTATATGCATCAATATCCAGAACTTTCATTTCAAGAAGAAAAAACAATGGAATATGTTGCAGGAATTTTAACAAAATTAGATATTCCTTTTAAGAAAGGTGTAGGAGGAACAGGTATTGTAGCGATGATTTATGGAAAACAACATACTTTAGAAATGGAATGTATTGGTTTGAGAGCAGATTTAGATGCTTTGCCGATTCAGGAAGAAAATGATGTAGCCTACAAATCAAAAAATAAAGGGGTAATGCACGCCTGTGGACATGATGTTCATACTTCAATTTTGCTTGGCGCAGCTGAAATTATTAATGAAATAAAAGATGAAATTCCTTTTCCTGTTAAATTGATTTTTCAACCAGGAGAAGAAAAAAATCCTGGAGGAGCAACTTATATGATTCGAGATGGTGTCTTAGAAAATCCAACGGTGAAAGAATTATATGCTTTACATGTTTTTCCGGATATGGAAGTCGGAAAAGTAGGATTTAGAGAAGGAATTTATATGGCTTCTTCAGATGAAATTTATGTGACAATTCAAGGGAAAGGAGGACATGGAGCAACTCCGAATAAAGCAATTGATCCTATTTTAATTGGGGCAACAATTGTTACTTCGATTCAGCAAATTGTGAGTAGAAGATGTGACCCTATTATACCATCTGTTTTGACATTTGGACATTTTGAAGGTATTGGCGAAACAAATGTTATTCCTTCCAAAGTTTTATTGAAAGGAACATTCAGAACATTGAATGAAGTATGGAGAGCTGAAGCATTGGATTTAATTCAATCCCAAATTACGTTAATTGCACAATCGATGGGCGGTTCAGCGGAAGTGACTATCAGTAAAGGATACCCTTACTTAGAGAATAATCCCAAAGTAACGAAGGCGTTATCTGAAAAAGCAAAAGCATTTTTAGGTAACGATAAAGTTGAAGAATTACCAATCCGAATGACTTCAGAAGATTTTGCATTTTTTTCACAAGAAAAGCCAGTATGTTTTTTTCGCTTAGGTGTTCGAAATGAATCTAAAGGAATTGTTTATGGGGTTCATAATTCTCGATTTGATATTGACCCATTAGCACTTGTTACAGGGATTCAAATAATTTGTTTATCAGTATGTTAAAGAATCAATGAGAAAAATATTAATCTATAGCTTTATTCTTTTTATTTTGTCTAATTGCATGACAGATAGACGAAATGTCCGTAGAATAAATGGTGATTGGGAAATTGTAAAATATAAACAAACTGATAATCTTGGTTTTACTACAATTATTCCAGCTGAAGGAACGTTTCATTTTTCAAAGTATAAATTAAAAAATAAGAAAGGAGATTTCCATTATCAATTTACATATTTTAGTCCTCTAGATACAGTTAGTTATAACGAATTTGGAGCGTATTATTCTTCAGCAAAGGAAGAAGCTTTTTTCTTAAATACATTCGATATAAATGGGAATATAATTCAAACAGAACAATTTCATATTGACATTCTCACAACCACAGATGTTATTTTACAATACAATGATTTGACTGTGATGCATACATTTGTTTTGCGGAAAAAGAAATAATTATTTTTTTATTTTCATTTTGGTGAATGGACCAAATTTATGCTGAAGTTCAGTGAAATTATCTGCATACGGACCAAAAGGGTGGTCAACAGGTTTCTTTGCTTTATCTGGCCAATCCATAGGTACATCTTTATGTGGACGTACTTGAGAGTTTACAAATGCAGCAATATCCCATGATTCTTCATCTGAAAGTTGTGCGTTTGTGTGGTTTACACCAAAGGGCATGTTGAATTTGATAAATTTTGCAAAGTTACTGATTCTGTATAAACCTGCTCCGTCATTGTAACTATATTTCCCCCATAATGGAGGATAAATGTATTCGGTTTTATTGAAATTAAATTGACCTTCACCATTTGTTTGGTGGCAAGACGCACATTTTTGATTATAGGCAAGCATTCCATTTTTAGGATTTGCAGCTCTTGTCATTAAAGGAATCTCTTTCAATCCTGAACCAATTGCTTTTTCTCCTTTTTTTACCTTTTTACCAATAAAGTTGATGTATTTTGCAATTGCTTTCATTTCTCGACTATTAATGGCTAATTTTTTACCATTTAAACTTCGTTCAAAACAATCGTTAATTCGTTTGAAAACATTTTCAATTTTACCACTACGAGCTCGCATTTTGGGATACATTGATGTAACCGAACCATAATTATTTCCAAAGATTTTTGTGCCGGCATCTAAATGACAATTTTGGCAATTCATCCCATTTGTATTTTTACTGACCAATCCATTTGGGCCTAAATATTTTGAGGTATGTATAATTAATTCTTGACCATAGGCTAATTCTTGTCTTAATGCAGAATTACTTTCAATTCTAATGTCTTCTGCAATCCAATAATTAGCTGTATCAGTAAGATTAAAAAATGTGTTTTTTGAAGGTTGATAAGGTTGGATTGCTGTTTCAGTAATTTTTAATTGAAAAAAAGCTTCCATTTTCTCTTTATAACAAAATGCTAAAAAAAGAAGAATGATTGTGAAGAATAAAAGAAGAATAATATTGTTCTGCTTTTGAATTAATTTGATAAGTTTTTTATCAGCCATCTTTTTATTTGAATTCATAATTTACACCACTAACTTGAGTAAGTAATAATTGAGAAGCGTCAAGTACTTTTGCTGATGATTCAGGTTTTGGCGTTAATGGTGAATTTTTAGAAATATATTCAATCATTGCTTTATGAAGTGTAAAATCAGTGTTTTTTGCTTCAATTACTTTTGTCATTCTACAAAGCATATCTTCAGGGTCTCCATCTCTTTCACAAGCTAAAATACTGTACAACTGATTTTTTTCTAGTGCTTTTCCTTTTATCTGTATGGTTTGAATGCGTTTCCCATTTTCTCCATAAGCATTAAACGTAATCTCCATTCCTTTGAATTTTACAACCCAGCCACCTAATCGTTTTGATGCTTCTTTGGCAAAAACATTATTTAATTCTTTTTCCAGCCATTCACGGATTTGGCTACCGGTCGCTTTTGCCGTTCTAATCGGACTATCAACAGGAAGCATGTCAAATATAAAACCATTTGTTATCGGAATATTCCCTGTATTGTCAGGTGTAGTTCTTGGGGGACAAAAACGAAATCCATTTGATAAAACAATATCGATTTCTGGAAACTTCCAATGTAAACCATTTAATATTAATGTGTCAATTGTGTTTTCGATTACAAAATATCTGTAAAGAGGTAAGGTACTATACCCAATTATTTGGTTAATTTCAGCTTTGAAAAGCTCTTCGTTTTGTGTTAAAATAGCCTCTACCTCTTTGTCTTTATTGATTTTTGAAGGATCTACTTCTATTAAACTATAACTATCTTGTATAATTTTTCCATTTTCGATTTCAAGATCTAATTTTCCAATAAATGAACCAAATGCCCCCGGTTCTACAACTTTTGCATATTTACATTCAATTGGTTTTCGAACCCTTTCATGGGTATCACCGCCTAAAATGTAATTAACTCCTTCACATTCGGGTAAATTTGCTAATGCTATTTGTTGTGAAAGACCTAAATGAGCAATTATTATAATATAAGCACATTGTTCTTGATTTTTTAAAACATCAACGTAATGTGCTAAATTTTCTTCTGGTTTTTTATAAATAATGCCTTTGCTATAATTTGGTGATTGACGTACAGGAACTAAATGGTCGGTGTATCCCAAAAAACCAATTTTAATCCCTTCAATATTCCAAATATAATAAGGTTGGAAAATTAATTCCCCTTTTTCTCCTTTTCCTAAATCATGGTACATATTCGCACAAATTTTTGGAGCATTCAATGAACCCAAAAGTGTTTGCATATTTTTTTTACCATAAATCACTTCCCAATTTCCGGGTAGATATAAATCGTAATTGATCGCATTTAATAATGGAACAAATGCTTTTCCTGTAGTTTTAACTGAAAGCTCACTTCCTTGAAACATATCTCCAGTATCAATTGTAAAAGTATTCGGATTTTTACTTTTAAATTGTTTTATATAGGAAGCTAAATAAGAATAACCTCCCGTTTTTCTATATACAGCTTGCTCATTTTCCCAAAAAAGTTCATCGTGAGGATGGATTTGACAATGCACATCTGTTGTTTGTAAAATACTAATTATTTTTTTTGATTTTTTTGTACATTCAGAAAGAATAGTATTAGCTGATTTATTCTCCGTGTTTTTAGCATTTAATCCAAAAGGGGTAAATAAACTTAATCCAATACCTGTATAACCTAATTTTTTGATGAATTTCCTTCTATCAGTCATAATTTTAATCTCGATAAACAATTTGAACCAGCTAAAATACCATTTTTTTAAGTTTTTATGATTCGAAATCAGGTAGATATGGTGTTTTTATTTGGATGTATTTGACATATCTTTTTTTTATTATGTGTTTAAATCTTTGTATGTTAGTGTTTTATTTGTTTGTGAGTTGGCTTAATATCGATTTGTTATTGAATTCCTAATTTATATTTTGATAAATGAATTGATGTAAAATGGATCCTTTTATTTTTGATATTTCACCTAGTTTTCTATTTGAAAAAGTATTTTGTAAACATTTAATCAAGTTTTCATTCGCTTCTTTACCTAAAGGATTTTCTTTGTTTTGTTGCATATATTTTTTGGTAGAAGTCAAAAATGATTTACAGAGATATTCATTTTTTAGATTAATTTGTAGTTGAATCATTAGTAACCTTGAAAAAAGAGCAAAGAAGTAATTATTCGAATACATTAAAGAATTTAACAATTGTATTGCTTTTTTAGGTTCATTGTTTTTGATAAAATAAAGAGCTTTTAAAAAATGATTATAAATTAGGTATTCATTTTTATATAGAGCCGTTGAGTTTTCTATTTCTACTTGAGCACTATCTAATTCATGGTCAAGGATTAAAAATAATATTTTATAAAATAAAATGCTTTTTCCAACTTGAATAGAATGATTTCCTTGTTGAATAATTGGTCTTAAATTTTCAATGGTTTCACCTTCAAAAAAGCGAATTCGCAACTCTAAAAATTGTATTTTTTCTTTTAATTCATTTGCCTCGGATGTATTTGTGAACTCATTTAAAAGCATTTTAGCTTTCTCGAAATAGTAGTAAAAGTTACCTTCGTCATAATGTAATTTTGCTAAAGAAACAAATAAAGAACAGCGATTTAAAGGAGAGGTTTCTGAATTGAGTAATTGAAAAATTGCAAGAATAATGGTGTTTTTTTTCTCAATTACAATTTTTGTTTTTTCTAAATATATGGTTGAAATGGTCTCATAGTAATCAGCTGTTTTCTTATTGTTAGTATAGGATAATGTTTGAATCAACGTTTCATTCAATTGCAAGGATTTTTCTAAATCATAATCATTTTGCGTATAAAAATTCAATTTCAATTGCCCTTCAATACTTAACAATTGTAGCGGTAAATCGTTTGTTAATTTTGCATGTTGTTGAACATTCTGAAAGTAATTTTTCACCAAAATAGGGTTGCCGTTTTTTTCAAGTGCTTGTGCTAACAATAGATTTTTATTGATTGGACTGCTTGTAAGAAATGATTCTATAATGACAAGTTCCAGTTGTTCACACAAAAAATGATTTAATCGTCTTATTTTTAATTGATTTTCTTGAACAGAAGTAAAGGTCCAATGAATATTAACAGCGTTTTGAATAAAAGAATTAATTTCAACTTCATCTTTGTGTCGAATCGAAATTAAATCTTTTAATATTTCAAAGCGTTTATCTGTACTTAAAGAACATCGATATACTATAATTTTTACTTGAGAAATTGAAATTTCCTTTATAAGTAGATGTAATTTTTTTCCAATCATTTCTTGAGTACTTAATCAATTAAATTTTGAATACGAATGCTTTCAATGTGAATAGCTTCCATATAATTTTTAACAAATTCATCATTTAAATTTAACTTATTTGCACGAGAAATGGTGTTTTTTAATAATTCATTCCATCTATTTGATTGTAAAATTGTTACATCGTTTGTTTTTTTAATAGATCCAATGTTTTGAGCAATATGCATTCGGTTAGCTAATAATTGTAAAACTTCTTGATCAATTGAATCAATTTGAGTTCGTAATTGTTCCAACTCGGTTAAATAGTCATTTTTTTCACTCGAAATATTTTTCCATTGAATACTTTCTAATAATTTGATTAAATCAATAGCATTGACTTGTTGTTCTTTATCAGTTAAAGCAATTAAGGGATTGTAATGTGATTCAATCATTAAACCAGAATAAGCTAAATCAATACTTTTTTGTGCGATTTTTAGTAAATTATCTCTTTTACCACTGATGTGGGAAGGATCACAAATCATGGGTAAATCTGGAAATAATCGCTTCATTTCAATCGGAATTTGCCAAATAGGTGCATTTCGGTATTCTGTTTCGCCATAAGTCGTAAAACCACGGTGAATTAAACCGAGACTTTCAATTCCTGCTTTTTGTATTCTTTCAACCGCACCAGTCCATAATTTTAAATCTGGGTTAACAGGATTTTTGATTAAAACAGTTTGGTCTGTCCCTTTCAATGCTTCAGCTATTTCTTGTACAGAAAATGGATTAACACAAGTTCGGGCTCCAATCCATAATACATCAGTTTCAAAAGCAAGCGCATCTTCAACATGTTTTGCACTTGCTACTTCAACAGCTGTAGGTAAATTTGTTTGTTTTTTCACATCCATTAACCAAGACAAGCCTTTTTTACCAACTCCTTCGAAATGACCAGGATTTGTTCTAGGTTTCCAAATTCCAGCTCTTAGTATATCTACTTTTTTTGTTTCTTTAAGTTCGAAAGCAGTACGAAGTAATTGTTCATTGTTTTCAACACTGCAAGGTCCTGCGATGATTAAATTTTGTTTTTTTATTAATGTTTTGATTGCTGTTTTCATTTTTTCAATTTAAAAGTATATCAATGGTAGATTCTCCTTTTTGGTAAATACCTAGTATTTTGTGATTAATAACAAAAGGTTCAATCTCTTGAATTGCTTGTTCTAGTTTTCTTTTTTCAATAAATTCTAAATCTAAATGAAAGGCATAAGTAGTCGTGTTGTGGGGAATTGGAACACTCTGAATTTTCGTGAGATTAATACCTCTTGTTTTGAATTTCGTTAAAACTTCACTCAAGCTCCCAACTTCATTTTTTGTTTGTAGTGTAATTGAAGCTTTATTCGGATTTTCAACATAATCAACACCTTTGCTTAAAATATAAAATCGGGTATAATTTATTTTTTCATCTCCAACATTTTCAATTATTTTTTCTAATCCATATTTTTCTTCAATCATTGGACCTGCGATGACAGCAATTTGGTTCGAATTTTCTTTTACAATTAATTGAGCGGATGTTGCAGTATCACGGTATTCCGTTGCATGAATATTTTCAAGAGAAGATAAAAAATTTTGACATTGACCCAAAGCCATTGGATGTGAAATAATTTCTTGAATATCTGAAATTTTAGTCCCTTTTTTTCCAAATACATGCAACTCAATTGGTAAATAAGTTTCTCCAATAATATTTAAATCAAATTCATCAATAAGTTGATAATTTAGTAAAATACTGCCTGCAACTTTATTTTCAATGGCAATTATTCCATAGTCAACTTTGTTTTTATAAATTTGTTCGCAAACATCTCTAAATGAATTACATTCTACGATGTTAACTTCTTCACCGAAATACTTTTTGGCAGCTAAATCATGGAATGATGATATTGAGCCTTGAATGGCAACGACGTGATTTCTCATGTTTATAAAATTTGAATTGATTTGTTATTTTCTTCTAAAATTTCATCAGTCCAAATACTGCATTGAACTTCTGAAATATGTTTTTTGTTTAATAAAAGCATCGCTAGTCGGGATTGACCTATTCCTCCACCTATTGTGTATGGTAATTGTTCGTTTATTAATTGTTGATGCCAAGCGAGTTTTATCCGATTTTGCTGTTTTGAAATTTCGAGTTGCTTTATTAATGATTCAGGACTAACACGAATGCCCATAGAAGATATTTCAATAGGTTTTTGTAATAATGGATTCCAAATTAATATATCTCCATTCAAACCTTTTTTTCCCGATGTGGTTTCAGATGACCAATCATCATAATCTGGTGCTCTTCCATCATGAGGCTCACCATTTGATAATTCATTTCCTACACCAATAATAAAAACAGCTCCATGTTTTTGAGTAATTTTATGTTCTCGTTCTTTTGAATTCAGTTCAGGATACAATGCTAGTAATTCCTCCGAATGAATAAAGAAAATTGCAGCTGGCAAAAAACTTTCAATTTGAGAATATTGTTCAATTATTATTTTTTCGGTTTCAATAAAGCTTTGATAAATTAATTGGACTGTTTCTTTTAAATAAGCTAGATTTCGATCTGCTGGAGAAATCCTTTTTTCCCAATCCCATTGATCGACTAAGATACTGTGAATGTCATCCATGTTTTCATCCGCACGAATGGCTTTCATATCGGTATAAATTCCCTCTCCGACCTCTATTTGTAGTTTTTTAATTTTACTTCTTTTCCATTTAGCTAAAGAATGAATAATTTCTACTTTTTTAGTAGGTAAACTTTTTATATTTACGTTGACAGGAGTTTCAATCCCATTTAAATCATCATTGATTCCTGTGCCAGTTTCTACAAAAAGTGGAGCTTCAACTTTTGTTAATTGTAGCTTATCTGCTAATTTTTTAGAAAAAACTTCTTTCAGAATAGAAATAGCTTTTTCTGTTTCTAATTCACTTAAAATGAATTTTTCGACTTGTGTTTGCATTTGTTTATATTTATTTTATAATCAAAAAAAAAGCCTTCCAAAATTGGAAGGCTTAACCTAATAGTATTTTAAATACATATTCCTTCCATGTCACGTCATGTAATTATTATTAAAGAAGAAATATGTGTTATTTATTTTCATTGTTTATTTTATTGCGATACAAATGTAAGTCATTAAATTTGATTATTAAAAAATAAATTCATTAAAACTTTCAAATGCTTTTCAATGTGTTATTGTTTAATTTATTGTTAACCAACATTTAATATTTATTTTTATTAGTTTCAAGTAGGACTAATTAGTGTTTTAATTGCTTTTTGTAAGATATCCACTTTTTTCAAAAGGTGTCTCATCTTTAAAAAGTCCTTTGATTAAATAGAAATAAACTCCATCTGGTAATTCTTCAGAATTCATATTTTTACCATTCCAAATATAAGTGCCAACGACATTGTTATTTTCAAAAACGACATTACCCCATCGGTTTAAAATGAGAACATTGTAGTTTTTGAAGATATTAAAAGGAAATTGAAAAAGATCATTAACACCATCTCCATTTGGTGTGAAAACATTGGGAATCTCAATGTCTCCAGAAATATGAATTTGAATTGATGAAGTGTCTTTGCATCCATTAGCATCTGTTATAATTAAAGATACAGTGTAAATATAGGGTAGTCCATAATTAAATGTGGTATTAGCATCACTTGTATTGAGTTGATTTGTATTGTTAAAATCACCGAAACTCCAATTCCAAGAAGTTATCGGAACATTAAAAGTAGATTGATCATCAAATATTACAGGCATGCCTATACTACTTTCGGTTGGGTTTGCAGTAAAATTGGCATTTAGTTGGTTACTGATTATGTTAAGTGTATCCTTGTATGGTATCGCACAATTTAAATTATCATAAATGGTAAGAATTGGATAATAAACACCTTGATTTGGATAATTGTGTTCTTGACTTAAATTAGATGTAATAGTTGTACCATCCCCAAAATCCCAAGTAAAATGATCAATATCAATTGGAGATAAAGTATCAAAAATATAGGCATTATCACATAAAAAGGGTGTTGGAATAATCGAGGGAATTACTGTAGGTCCACCTATTGTTAGATAATCTACTAGCAAAGTATCGTCAACGCATCCAAATTGATCTGTAATTTGTAGGTTTAATGAATATGTTCCTGCAAAAACATACGTATTACTAGGATTTGTTAAAGATGAATTTTTTCCATCACCAAAAATCCAATTTGAATTATAGGCTCCGTATGAATTGCTTTGATTTTGAAAAGTACCAAATACTGGGGGACAAGTAGAAACACCATTGCCATTCATGTTTGCTCCACTAAGAGCAAAATCCATATTAGCATAAGGTAAAGAGACTGTTATCGTTTTTGTGAGACTGTCTATACATCCATTTCCATCTGTTACGTAAAGAGTCAAGTCATGTGAAATATGGTCGTAATTTATCGATTGATTTTCATCAAAAAATCCATTGTAATTTGTTGTATTCGATGCTGATATGTAATCAATGCTCCATTCGTAAGTCAATAAGTTAAAGCCTGTTGAATTATTTAAAGCAATAAAATTCTCTAAGTCACAGACAACACTATCAACTGTAAATTGTGGGATTGGAAGTGTGATATTCATTGCTATAGTTGTTGGTTGTGAAACGCAACCAAAACCATCTGTTGCAACAAGTGAGGTGTTAAATGTTCCTTGTGTTGTAAAATCAAAATTAGTGTTCGTATTTAGATTGTTTGTTGTCATTGTAGAATTATCAGGAAATGTCCATGAAAAACTAGAGAAAGTTGGGTAGCCATTTCCTTGTGGTGTTGATAAATTGCTATAAGTAACGGTTGTAGGGGCACAACCAGCAATTGCAGAAGGATTAATGTTTGCTGAAGGCAATTCGAGCACATCAAAACCATTAAACGTAAAAGTACCTGAGCATCCAACATTATTTGTTGCGGTTAATGTAATAGGATATGATCCAGATGTAGTATAAGTATAAGTTGCTGGAGAATTCGAAATGTTTTGACCATTCCCCATATTAAAACTATAAGTCCCAAATGAATTTGTTGAAGTTGATGTGCTTGTTAATGTTACACTGTTGTTTTTGCAAATTGAATCGTTTGATAATGTGAAGTTTGCAACTGTTTGAGAAATGATAATGGCTTGAGTCGTACTATCTTGACAACCTGTTGTGTAGTTGTAAACAACTTGTTTGATATTATACGTTCCATAAGTCGTATAGTTAAAACTAGAAGAGCCATCATCATCAGGATCTAAGTCAGCGTCTTCTAATATTGTATTTGAGTTTAATGCATCTCCCCATCTCCAAATCATTTTTACATCATCACTAGCTTTACCAATTATTGCATTGTCAGTTACAGCAACATTGACAGGGAAAGAACTTGGATTACAATATAAAGTTTGTGCAGGAGAAAACAATGAGATTGGAGCTTTGATGAAAACAGCGCTATCTATTAAAAGAGTATCTTTACAACCTCTAAAGTTGACGATTAATTGGACGTCAAAATAACCTGTGTCTGTAGGATATGACCACGTGGGGTTTTGCACAGTTGAAGTTCCGCCATCTCCAAAGCTCCAATTGTAGGTAACTTCGCTTGGTAAATGTGGCGTATTTATTATAGATAAATCAGTAAAGGTTACATTTGACTTTGCACATTGTATGGCAGGTAAATAAGAAAAATTTACGAGATCAATTTCTCCAACTTGAATATAATCATTTTTTATCTCAGTGTCTGTACAACCATTTTGAGTTGTAATTGTTAAGGAGATGTCATAAACTCCAGTATTAAAAATGTGAGCGGGGGGTGTTTGTCCGTTGTATGTTGTCCCATCTCCAAAATCCCAAAGCCAATTTGTTATCGGATCAGTAGAGCTTGATAAGTTGATGAAATTTACAGTTAAAGGTGTACATCCATTTGTTGGAAAAGAAGAAAAATTAGCTATTGGAGGAGTTGTAATGATGTAATTCGTAATAGAATTTGAAGCCTGACAACCTAGAATTCCAGTTGATGAAAGCGTAACAGTAAAATTTCCGTAAGAATTGTAAGTATGAATTGGAGGAGTTTGACCATTGTAAGTTGTACCATCACCAAATGTCCAAACAAAATTAGAACCGCTTGAAGAGGTGTTTGTAAATGTTACATTTAAGGGAGCACAACCATTTAAAGGTGTTCCCGAAAAACTAGGAACGGGGAGTGGTATAACTACAATTTGATGTGTTTGAGAATCAGTACATCCAGCAATTGTGTTTTGGGAATTTAACGTAATTGTGTAAGTTCCTGCTGTATTGTAAATGAATGTAGGGTTTTGATTCGTAGAAGTTTGTCCATTGCCATTGTTCCAAGACCATAGATTTACACCAGTTGTTGAAAGATCAGTTAGATTTACACTACTCCCAATGCAAATACTATCAGGAAGATCAAAATCAGTTGAAAAATTAGAAATTGTAATGTTATTCGTAGTTGTATTTGAACATCCTGTTTGTGTGTTTGTTACAATTAGAGTAACGGCATAAGTATTCGCGGATGAATAGGAAATATTCGTAGGGTTTTGCAAAGTAGAGGTATTTCCATTTCCAAAATTCCAATTATAAATAATATTCGTTCCTGTTGTTGATTGATTTGTGAAATTTACATTTACTGGTAAGGTGCATCCATTTGTTTGCATTGTGAAAATTGCGTTAGGCTTCGGATTTACAGTAATGTAATTTGTTTTTACTTCTGGATCTGCAATGTTATTTTGATCTGTAACGACAAGAATGATAGTATAGGTTCCAGGTGTAGTGTATATATGACTCGAGTTTTGTGTATTGGCAGAATTACCGTCTCCAAAGTCCCATGCGTATTGAGTGATAGGAGAATTTCCTTGAGTTGAAGTGTTTGTGAAAATAACTGATTCGCCTTCGCATATAGATAAAGGGGAAGCCGTGAATTGTGCGGTTGGTCCTTGAGCGATAATAAAATTAGCTAATAAGCTAAAAATAAACAGTGAATATATTTTTTGCATTTACAATTTTTCTATTAAATTAACTAAATAATAGAATTATCTATCTATTTTATAGAAAAAGTTCATTTAAATGAGCAAACATAGGTGTTGATTGAATATTTAGTTCGCCATTTCACTCATAAATTTAATACGCATTAAGCGTAGCTCCTCTTCAGAATAATCACCATCAAACTCGTGATAAGCGGCGGTAAGATCATCTGATTCGGCTTCAGAAAAATAATCATAAATTTCTTCTTGATTATCAGCGTCTAGAATATCTTCGATATAATAGTTGATATTAACTCTTGTTCCAGAAGAAACAATGGCTTCAATTTCTTCAATCACTTCTTCGTAAGATTTCCCTAATGCCCTTCCAATATCTTCAAGAGGTAATTTTCGATCAATCTTTTGAATTAGTTGTACTTTTAATCCAGATTTGTTCACTAAAGATTTGACAATTAAATCTTGAGGTCTTTCAATTTCATTTTCTTCGACATATCGTGAAATTAATGCGATAAATGGTTCACCATATCTAGCAGCTTTTCCATTTCCAACACCTTGAATATTTGTAAGTTCATCAATTGAAATAGGATAATGAAAACACATATCAACCAACGATGGCTCTTGAAAAATTACAAAAGGAGGGATGTTTTTTTGTTTACTAATAGATTTTCTTAGATCAATCAATAATGAATACAATTCTTCGTCGTATGCACCACCTTTTCCTCCTGTATTGATAATTGCATCTGAATCATCAATTGCAGTGAAATCATGCTCTTTTACCAAAATAAATGAAGTTGGATTAGCAATAAAATCAGTTCCTTTATCGGTTAGTTTTAAAATACCATAAGATTCAATGTCTTTTGAAATTAATCCAAAAACCAATACTTGTCTTATCAAAGCATTCCAGAAATTTTCATCTTTGTCTTTTCCGATCCCAAAATTTGGTAATTGATCATGTTTGTAATTTTTAATGTCAGCTGTTACATTTCCTGCTAAATAAGCACAATAATGTTTCGATTTTTGCATTTCTTGAAGATCTTTTACCGCATTTAAAAACATGGAAACATATTCTTTGCCTTCTGTTTTTTCTTTAGGATGCTTACAATTATCACAATATGCATTACATCGGTGGTCTTCAAAATCTTCTCCAAAATAATGTAAAATAAATTTTCGCCGACAAACAGATGTCTCAGCAAAGGAAACCATTTCATTGAGCAATTGTTTGCCAATTTCTTGTTCTGCAACTGGCTTTCCCTGAAGGAATTTTTCTAATTTTTCTATGTCTTTGTAGTTGTAAAACACTAAGCATTCTCCTTCTCCACCGTCACGACCAGCTCTTCCTGTTTCTTGATAATAACTTTCAAGTGATTTGGGTATATCGTGATGTATAACAAATCGTACATCTGGCTTGTCAATACCCATTCCAAATGCAATCGTAGCTACGATCACAGAAGTTTCCTCCATTAGAAACATATCTTGATGACGCGCTCGTGTATTCGCGTCTAAACCTGCGTGATAAGGTAACGCATTGATACCGTTGACTTGAAGTAGCTCAGATATTTCTTCAACTTTTTTTCGACTTAAACAATAAATAATTCCGCTTTTCCCTTGTTTGGATCGAATATATCGAATGATTTCTTTTTCAACATCTTTTTTAGGGCGAATTTCATAATATAAATTATCTCTATTGAAAGATGATTTGAAAACAGTTGCATCCAACATGTTCAGATTTTTCTGAATGTCATACTGTACTTTAGGTGTCGCTGTAGCTGTTAATGCAATAACAGGAACATCTTTTATTTTTTCAAAAATTTCTCTTAATCGACGATACTCGGGTCTAAAATCATGTCCCCATTCAGAAATACAATGTGCCTCATCAATTGCGAAAAAAGAAACGTTTACGGAGGTTAGAAAAGCGATGTTTTCTAATTTTGTAAGAGATTCAGGTGCAACAAAAAGTAATTTTGTTACTCCATCTTGAACATCTTGTTTGACTTTATTTATTTCTGATTTTGTTAAAGATGAATTTAAAAAATGAGCTACAGATTCATTGTTACTGACGCTCCTGATAGCATCAACTTGATTTTTCATTAAAGCGATTAGTGGCGAAACAATTATTGCAGTCCCTTCTTTTAACAAAGCAGGAAGCTGATAGCACATTGATTTACCTCCCCCAGTTGGCATAATAACAAAAGTGTTTCGACCACTTAATACATTTGTTATTATTTCTTCTTGATTTCCTTTGAAACTATCAAAGCCAAAAAATTTACGTAATGCAATTTTTAAATCATCTATAGCCATCTAACTGTTTATTAATTGTTTAATTCAATATTGGAACCTTTGTTCTACGAAGTTACAAAAAAAAGAGTCTAAAAGGAAATTTTTTGAGAGCATGTTTTTATTAAAAAAGATTAATTTTTGAAAGATTCTATCTTTTGTCAGAAGCTAATTAATTTCCTTTCACTAACTTTGACTTTCGTATGGAAGAAGAAAAAAAAATGTCCTTTTTGGATCATTTAGAGGAATTACGTTGGAGATTGGTAAAATGTGCTATCGCAATTGTAAGTATAGCTATTTTACTTTGGTATTATCAAGAATGGATTATGAATAATGTTTTCCTTTCAATGAGTAAAGCCGATTTTATTAGTTTTAAATTAATGTGTAAGTATTTAGGGGTTTGTGTAGGTGAAATCCCTGTTAAAATGCAAAGTACAACAATGTCAGGTCAATTTTCTTATGCTTTAATGATGAGTATGTTGGGTGGGGTAGTCTTTGCTTTTCCTTTTGTATTTTATCAATTGTGGGCTTTTGTTAAACCTGGATTAAAATTTAATGAAAAATCAATAGCAAAAGGTATTGTTTTTTATGTTAGTTTATTGTTCTTCTTAGGTATTTTATTTGGATATTTTGTTGTTTCGCCTATTTGTGTGCAATTCTTTGGAGCATATCAAATAAGTAAGGATATTGAAAATATATTTACGATTAACTCATATATGAGCACAATAATATCCACCGTATTTTATTCAGGCCTTTTATTTTTATTACCAGTAGTTTCTTATTTATTAACTAAAATTGGGATTATCACCCCAGCGTTTTTTAGAAAATATAGAAAACACGCCATCGTTGTCATTTTGGTACTCGCAGCTATCATTACACCCCCAGATTTAATTAGTCAAGTGATTGTTTCAATTCCAATTGTGATATTATATGAAATTGGAATTATTGTTTCTGCTAGAGTTGAAAAAAATAAATTAAAAGAAGATAAATAATTATTAATAAAAACAATTATTTACGTTTAGTCAAATTATTTTATGATTTATCGAATACTATTTATATTATTTATATTCAATAATTTTGCTTTTTCTCAGCAAACTAAAGTATTTGGCGTTGTTAAAGATGCTTCTACGGGTGAACCAATGCCTTTTATTCAAGTTTTTTTTCAAAATTCTAAAATAGGAACAGAAACGGATACCATTGGTAGGTATGTATTAGAATCTTATTATGCTACAGATTCTCTCGTGTTTAGTGCTCCTGGATATTTAAAAAAAACAGTTGCGGTTCAACTGGATTTACCTCAAGAAATTAATGTTTTATTATCGTTGAAGTTTGAAGAAATAGATGTTGTGGTGATTAGACCGCCAGATGAATTCCCATCAACGATTTTACATAAAAAAGTTATTGCGAATAAACATATTAACAATAAAGAAAAATTAGATTCTTATGAATATGAATTGTATAATAAAGTACAATTAGATATAGACAATGTTGGAGGAAATGTGATTGATAAAAATTTGATTGATAAATTTGATGTCTTAACTCAATATATTGATTCAACAACTGAAAAACCACTATTACCAGCAATTTTAAGTGAGTCCATTTCGCAATATTATTTTAAAAATAATCCAAAGAAAAAAAGAGAAATTGTAAAAGCATCCTATATTTCGGGGATTTCAACTTTACAGTTAAATCAGTTTCTAGGTGACATGTATGTTGATATTAATGTTTACGAAAACTCAATCCCTTTATTTAATCAATCTTTTATTAGTCCTTTAGCGAATTATGCGCGAAATTTTTATCGCTTTTATTTAGAAGATTCGGCATTTATAGACAGTAAATGGTGTTATAAATTAACATTCAAACCTAAGAGAAGTTCGGATTTAACTTTTCAAGGTGTGATGTGGATTCATGATACGACTTATGCTGTTAAAAGTATTGAAGCTCGAGTTTCTCCAGGTTCTAATATGAATTATGTACAAGATTTTTATTTTGAACAAAAGTTTAACATGGTCGCTAAAGAAGTTTGGATGATGACTTATGAAAAAATATTAGCCGATATTCATCTAACTAAAAATTCAAAAATTAATGGAATAATTGGTAGAAAAACGTCTTCCAGAAAGTTTTTTGCAATCAATGAAACTCGTCCAACAGAGTTTTACAATTCGAATTTTACGGTTGAAGTTTCTGATAGTGCTAATTTAAGGTCGGAGGATTATTGGATAACGCATCGACATATTCCTTTAGAAATTAAAGAACAAGGAATTAATGAAATGATAGATACATTAAATAATTTACCATTGTTTAGTACGTTTAAAAAAATTACTTATTTAGCTACAACTAGTTATTATCCTATTGGTAAAATTGAAATTGGAAAAATTAACAGTTTATATAGTCGGAATCCAATAGAAAAAAATAGATTCTCTTTGGCAATTCGTACATCCAATAATTTTTCTAAAAGAGTAGAGTTTGGAGTGAAAGTGGCGTATGGTTTGTTAGATGAGAAATTTAAATATGGGGCATCTGTTAAATACAATGTTACCCCCAAAAAAAGGGGGGTGCTTACCGCGTTTTATAATTTTGATATCGAACAAATAGGTCAATCACCAACAGCTTCTACCGTTGGTTCAACATTTGGAACGCTATTCCGAACGGGTCCATTGAATAAATTAACCTTTGTTGAAAGAATTGGGATTAATTTTGAAAAAGATATAAAAAAAGATATTGTGCTTTATGCTGGTTTTGAAAGAAAAGATTATACACCTCTAGGTTTAGCAAATTACTTAAGATATAATACGAATACTCAGTCATTAGATACAATTCGAAAAATAACAAGTTCGGAATTTATTGCTCGCTTCAGATGGACTAAAGATGAAGAATTTATCGCAGGTACTTTTGATAGATCAACCCTCAATTCACGGTATCCTATTTTTTCATTGCAAGGAATATTTGCTGTAAAAGGATTTTTAGGAGGTAATTATAATTATCAGAAGATTGAATTTAGAATGGATCATAACACAAAAATTCCAATTTTGGGCAGAATAAATTATGGTGTTAATTGTGGCTATATCTTTGGAACTGTGGCTTATCCATTTTTAAAGGTTCATGAAGGAAATCAATCTTATTGGCTTCTAACTTCAACTTTTAATATGTTAAATTATTTTGAATTCATTTCGGATAAGTATGTTGGAGGCTATGTGGAAAATCATTGGGGAGGTTTGTTTTTCGATGCAATCCCTTATGTGAAAAATTTTAAGCTAAGAGTTGTTTCTACTGGAAGAATAACTTATGGTGCTATTTCAAATAGACATGAACGGGAAATGGAAATTCCAAGCTTTACAAAATCTTTTGGCAAAATCCCTTATGCTGAGTGTAGTGTTGGTTTAGAAAATATTTTTAAAGTAATTCGTATAGACGTGTTTTATCGAATATCTCATTTAGATTCAGGAATGAATCCTTTTGGTATCAGAGGTCGATTTTCATTTAATTTTTAATTATGAAATTACATACACACAATATTCAAAAAACATATAAAGGCAGGCAGGTTGTAAAAGGTGTTACTGTTGAAGTAAATCAAGGTGAAATAGTTGGTTTGCTAGGACCGAATGGTGCTGGAAAAACAACGTCTTTTTATATGATGGTAGGACTTGTGAAACCAGATCAAGGAAGTGTTTTTTTAGATGATATTGATATAACTAACTACCCGATGTACAAACGGGCTCAATTAGGTATCGGTTATTTACCACAGGAAGTTTCCGTATTTAGAAAATTAAGTGTTGAAGATAATATTTTAGCAATATTAGAAATGACAAATTTATCTAAAGCAGATCGTAAAAATAAATTGGAACAATTGCTAGAGGAATTTAGTTTGACTCATGTTCGAAAAAATTTAGGACACTCGCTCTCAGGAGGAGAGAAGAGACGAACTGAAATTGCTAGAGCATTAGCGACAAACCCTAAATTCGTATTGTTAGATGAGCCGTTTGCAGGTGTTGATCCAATTGCAGTTGAGGATATTCAAAGTATTGTAGCGGATTTAGTAAAAAAAGATATAGGTATTTTAATTACAGATCATAATGTACAAGAAACGTTGTCGATTACTAATAGAGCTTATTTATTGTTTGAAGGAAATATATTAAAACAAGGTACTGCAGAAGAATTAGCCTCGGATGAGCAAGTGAGAAGGGTGTATTTAGGGCAGAATTTTGAATTAAGAAAAAAATGATTCAATAAAAAAAGGTTATCTTTTGGATAACCTTTTTAATAAATAAAATGATTGCAAATTATTTAGAAGCTACATCTGTATTGTTAACATGATTTACACTTCCATAAGCATCGCAATGTCCTCCCTGTGAAGAACCGCATGCAGCTACTAATACTGACAATACCATTCCCACTAGTGTTAAGGCCAAAAATCTTTTCATCTGTTGTTGGTTTTAAAATTAATATTAAGGCTTTCGCTAATTTGTTTGTTAAAACAAAAATATAATAAAAAAAATAAAAAACATAAAATAATTTTAAATATTTTACATTTTTTAATATTATTAATTTATTTTGTAAGGAGTTAATTTATTCATGCGCTTATTGTTATTGACTTTCATGTTGTTTTTTGTCTCTATTTCGTATGGACAAAAAAAATATGGAATTTCTTTTACTTCCGCTGATTTTAAGCTTATCAAGAAAAATCCCTCCCTTGTTTTTAAAGATAGCATTGAAGCGAAGACATATCTACAAAATTTTCAAAAACTAGCAATTAAAGAAGGTTATCTAACAGCTTCTGTTGATTCAATTTTGTATTTACCAAATCAAATGCAAATCTCTTTTCATATTGGTCCTCAATTTAAGGATGCTTTTTTGCATTTAAATTCATCTGAAATATTGTTTTTTAGAAAATATATGAGAATAAATGAAAAATTGTTAAGTGGATTAAAATTTTCTCCTTCTGAAATATCTAGGTTACTATTTATGATGCAACAAACACTTCAAAATAATGGTTTCCCATTTTCAAAAGTGTATTTAGATTCTATTCAAATGAATGCTCAGAATGATTTAGAAGCAAATATTAAAATAGAGAAAAATGAATTTTATAATTGGAGAAAAATACACGTAAAAGGAGATAGCGCGATTTCTAAAGTAGCGTTGATGAACATTATTCGAATTAAGGAAGGTGATAAGTTTTCTCAAGAAGATTTAGGATTAATCTCAAAAAGAATTAAGCAGGTCAGTTACTTGAAAGAAATAAAACAATATGAAATTTTGTTTACAAAAGAAGGAGCTGAACTTTTTATCTATGTTAAGTCAGTTAAATTAAGTTCAATTAATGGAGCGGTAGGTTTACAACCTAATTCACAGACTAATAAAGTTAATTTGACAGGTGATTTAGCTTTGAAATTACAAAACATATTAAAAAAAGGAGAGTTAATTGAATTTAATTGGAAAAGTATTCAAATTCAAACACAATCAATGAAAGCACATGTTAATTATCCTTTTATTTTTCAATCACCTTTTGGTATCGATGCTTTATTTCATTTGTATAAAAGAGATTCCACTTATATTGAGACGAAAGCAAATATTGGTATTCAATATTTTTTAAGAGGAGGGAATTATTTAAAAATATTTTATCAAAATGACGCTTCAACTACACTGTCTGGGGCAGCTAATAATCCTCAATTTTCTAATCTGAATTCTGTTCAAACAAATAGTTATGGATTGTCAATTTTGAAAAGACAAGTAGATTATATTCCAAATCCGAGAAAAGGATTGGTCTTAAATGCTGAATTCTCTGTAGGGAATAGAAAGTCTAAATCTAAATTAGATTCTACAATTTTGAGGGTAAATACGTTTAGAACTGAAATTAATTTTGAGTTATATTTTCCTTTATATAAAAGACATGTATTGAAAATAGCAAATCAGACAGCGACATATTTTGCCCCAGAAATATTTCAGAATGAGGTTTATAGATTTGGTGGTTTAAATAATCAAAGAGGAATGAATGAAGAAGAACTATTTGCTACTACAAAATCTACTTTATGTCTTGAATATCGTTATTTATTAGATCAAAATTCGAGACTTTTTGCTTATTTTGACCAAAGTTGGTATGAAAACAATGCTTCCAAATATTACAATGATAAACCTTTTGGCTTTGGATTTGGTTTTTCATTTGGAACAAACGTTGGGATATTTTCTATATCTTATGCTCAAGGAAAGCAATTCAATAATCCAATATTGATAAAAAATGGAAAAGTACATTTTGGCTATGTCGCTTATTTTTGAATTTGTCTAAATATTTGATGAGTAGATTTTATTGACCGGAAAAGCTTTAAAATATGGAAGTTATAATAAATTTAGACAGATTCTAAGCGTTTTTTAAAAGCGAAAATTTATTACATCTCCTTTTTTTGCATTGTTGTTTTTATGTCTTTCATAAATTCGGATGCGTAAACGAAGTTAATGATTTCAGGATTTTCTGTTTGAATGATTGATTTTTTATCTCCGTTCCACCAATTTTGACCTTTGTGAATAAAAATGATATTATCACCAATTTCAATTACGGAGTTCATGTCGTGAGAAATAACAACTGTTGTAATGTTAAAATCATAAGTGATTTCACGAATCAAATTATCGATGACAATGGAAGTCATTGGATCTAATCCTGAATTTGGTTCGTCACAGAATAAATATTTAGGTTTCATTGAGATCGCTCGAGCAATCGCAATTCGTTTTTGCATTCCACCCGAACATTCTGCGGGTAAAAGATTATTTTTTCCTGTTAAATTAACTCTTTCAAGACAAAAATCTGCACGAAAACGCATTTCTTTCTTTGTCATTTTCGTAAACATTGAAAGCGGAAAAGTTATGTTTTGTTCAACTGTCATCGAATCAAATAGAGCTGAACCTTGAAAAAGCATCCCAATTTCTTTTCGAATTTCTCTACGAGAGTCGTTTTCCATATCTGAAAAATTTCGTCCATCATACAATACACTACCGTTATCTACTTCGTGTAATCCAACAATACATTTTGCTAAAACAGATTTACCTTGACCAGATTGTCCGATAATCATATTGACTTTACCTGTTTCAAATACCGTAGAAATGTCTTTTAGTACTTGATGTTTACCAAATGATTTATTTACATTAACAACTTCAATCATTATAATAAAATCATTTGAGTTAAAAAGAAATTACAAATCAAAATGACTACGCTACTTATTACAACTGCTTGAGTAGATGATTTTCCAACATCTAAAGCCCCACCTTTTGTGTAGTATCCATAAAAAGAGGATACGGAGACAATTACAAAAGCAAACACAATTGATTTTACAACAGCATAAGCGATATCACTTGTTAAAAAGAAAGATCTTAAACCAAAAATATAGGTTTCTGTATTCGATAAATTTGCTGCAATTAAGGACAACCAACCACCAACTAAACTTAATCCAATTGAAAAAATCAACATTACGGGGAAAAACATAACCGCTCCTATAATTTTAGGAAGGACCAAAAAGTTTAATGAATTTACCCCCATTATTTCTAAAGCGTCAATTTGTTCAGTTACTCGCATTGTACCTATTTCGGAAGCAATATTTGAACCTATTTTACCCGCTAAAATAAGTGAGATTATCGTAGGAGAAAACTCTAGAATGGTACTTGAACGAGTTATATAACCAATAGTATAGTCTGGTAACAATGGGTTTGTCATGTTTGCAGCTGTTTGTAAAGCAATAACACCTCCCATAAATGTGGATAATAAAGCAACAATAGGAATAGAATTGATTCCAATATTTTGTACTTCTTCAAATAGTCTTTTTCGGAATATTCGATATTTTTCAGGTCTCGTGAAAACGGATCTGAGCATAATGAAATATTTACCAATGTTTGCTAGTATTGTCATAACTGTCTGCTAAGTTAATAGATATTTCTTTTAGTCGTATCAACTATATTCGAAATTCCATAATTTGTCTTATTTTTGAATTGTGGAAAAAGCAAAAATTAATTCTAAAGAACAAGTAAAGAAAAGCTTTCAAAAGTTTTTGCCACAAGGTTTTGAAAATTATGTGGTGGATTTGTTTTTTGCTCATTCCATCCATTTTAAAATAGTACCACCAAGAAAATCGAAATTAGGCGATTTTAGAGTAGGGGAAGACCTTCCTAAACCTTTGATTACTGTAAACGGAGATTTAAATCCATATTCCTTTTTAATTACAACATTGCATGAATTTGCGCACTTACATACTTATCTTGAATTTGGATTTAAAGTAGCTCCTCATGGAGAAGAATGGAAGATAGCATACAGAAAGTTGTTACTACCTGTAATTAATTCTGGAAATTTACCTCAGGATGTGGAAAAGGCACTTGTGAATTCGTTAATTTCGACAAAAGCATCTTCGTGTACGGATATTAATTTAAGTCGTGTTTTGCAAAATTACGATATTAAAAAGGAAGGTCTGGAAACATTGGAGCAAATACCAAAAAATACTATTTTTGTACTGAATGGAAGAAAATTTGTAAAAGGAGATTTTAGAAGGAAAAAATTTTTATGTCAAGATCTTGTTTCTAAAAAAATGTTTTTAGTAAATGCTTTAGCTCAAGTAATTCCAATAAAATAGAAAAAATGGAAAACAATTATTGTATCATAATGGCAGGAGGAGTTGGTAGTCGCTTTTGGCCAATGTCAACACCTCAATGCCCAAAACAATTTTTAGATGTTTTAGGGATAGGGAAAACTTTAATTCAAATGACATTTGAACGTCTGTTAAATGTTGCGCCTAAAGAAAATATTTATGTGGTTACAAACGCGAAATATTTTGATTTGGTTAAACAGCAGTTACCTCAGTTAACAGATGAACAAATTTTGACTGAGCCCTTAAGGAAAAATACAGCTCCTTGTATTGCTTATGCATCAGCTAAAATTTATTCTAAAAACAAAAAGGCAACCTTAGTTGTTGCGCCTTCGGATCATTTAATTTTAAAAGAGGATAATTTTACCCAGACATTAAAAATAGCGATGGATGTTGCTAATAATGAAGATCGCTTAGTGACTTTAGGAATAAAACCAACAAGGCCTGATACTGGTTATGGCTATATTGAGTTTTCTGAAGAAGGAGAAATTTTGCCAGGACAAGTTAATGCGGTGAAACATTTTAGAGAAAAACCGAGTCGTGAAATGGCTGAATTGTTTTTGAAAAGCGGTAATTATTATTGGAACTCAGGAATATTTATTTGGAGAGCCACTAGTATTTTAGGAGCTTTAGAGAAGTTTAAACCGGATTTACATCAATTATTTGCAGGTGATTTGTCATTTTACAATACTTCTGAGGAACAAGCTAAAATTAATCAATGTTTTGAAGATTGTGAAGATATTTCAATTGATTTTGCAGTAATGGAAAATGCTAAAAATACAGATGTTGTTTTAGCTAATTTTGATTGGTCTGATTTAGGGACTTGGGGAAGTTTATTTACCCATTTAGATAAAGATTATAATGGAAATGCTGTTATAGGTGAAAATGTTCACATCATTAATTCAACGAATTGTATAGTTAATTTACCGAATAATAAACTAGCTTTAATTGAAGGTTTAAACGACTATATTATTGTTGAATCCGACAATATGTTAATGATTTTGAATAAAAATGATGAGCAAAATTTAAAGAAATACATGCTTCCAATGGAAGAGAAAAGCTCTAGTTTTTTTAAAGATTGATATTTTAATATTGTAAAAGAGGTTGATTCAGTATGTAGATTCAACCTCTTTTTTTGTGTGTTAATCCTCAATTTTACTTTGTTGAATTCTATATTCTCTGAGTAAATCAAAATAGCTTTTCGTCTCAACTACAACAACTCCTCCTAAAGTGTCGCCATATTTTGCGGGAATACCACCAGTATAAACGGTCATGTTATTTATTGAACAACTCGGCGTACTTTGGATTCCATTTAATTTGACACCATCTAAATAATAAATCATTTCTCCTTTCCTAGATCCTCGAAAAATGAGCTCTCCATCTTCTGTCTTTTTAACTTCAGAACTCATAATCGCTATCATTGCGGCCATGTCAAATTTGATAGGTAATTTTTTTATGTCAGCAGCGGAAAGATTATAAGTAGGTGTAGCATTTAGCTGTAAGATTAATTCTTTGTAATCTTTATCTCCTCCAATTACGACTGTCCCAAGTTCAGTAGTTGAAGTTTGGAAAATAATAATTCCTAAATTCCCAAATCCATCCATAGGAACATATACTGAATTTGATTTGATGGTATCTGTATTATTGGAAATATAAACAAAATATTCTCCAGCAGGAACAGCGCTGATTCTAAATTTACCATCAATGTCTGTAATTGCCTCATATTTTTTACCATCATCATCAATCCAAACAAAATTTCCAGGTATTCCAGTTTTATCTGCTGGATCAACGATAGTGCCGATTACTTCTCCTAATGCTTGGCCTTGTGAGAAAATTTGACTTGTAATAAAAAGCCCTAAAATTGTCATAAATGTTTTCATACTTTCTTTTATTAAGTTTATAGTATGATACATATTAATAATATATTCCATAAAAAAAAGCCGAAATTAATCAGCTTTTTTATGGAATATGAATATAACGTAGAATCTCAGATTATTAATCTTAGTTCAATTTAGATTTCATTTTTTATTAATTCAGCACTTGAGCAAGGAATAGAGCGATCTACTTTTTTAAATAAACCTTGCAATACTTTTCCTGGACCAACTTCAATTACTTCTGAGGCACCATCAGTAAGCATTTGATTCATAATTTGTGTCCATTTCACCGGAGCAGTCAATTGAGCTACTAGGTTTTGTTTAATTTCTTCTGGATCTATGATTGCTGTTGCAGTTACATTTTGGTAAATAGGACATTTGGGTGTGTTGAAGTTTGTTTTTTCAATTGCTGCGGCTAATTCTTCTCTTGCGGGTTCCATTAAAGGAGAATGAAAAGCGCCACCAACTTGTAAAATCATAGCTCTTTTAGCACCTGCTTCAGTTAATTTTGAACAAGCCATTTCTACAGCAGCTGTGGTACCTGATATTACCAATTGACCTGGGCAATTATAATTTGCTGCAACAACGATACCGTCAATTTCACTGCAAATATTTTCAACAATTGTATCTTCTAAACCTAAGATTGCTGCCATTGTTGATGGTTCAATTTCACAAGCGGTTTGCATTGCTAAAGCTCTTTTTGAAACTAAAGTCAGAGCGTCTTCAAATTTTAATGTTCCATTTGCAACTAATGCTGAAAATTCACCTAAAGAATGTCCTGCAACCATATCTGGTTTAAATTCGTCACCTAAACATGCTGCTAAAATAGTTGAGTGTAAGAATATTGCTGGTTGCGTAACTTTTGTTTGTTTGAGTTCTTCTTCTGTCCCCTCAAACATTATTTTGGTAATGTTAAATCCTAAAATTTCATTTGCTTTTGAGAATAAACTTTTTGCCAAATCAGAATTATCATATAAATCTTTTCCCATTCCTGAGAATTGAGCTCCTTGTCCAGGAAATACGTATGCTTTCATCTTTCTATTATTTTGTGGATAAATTTAAGATAAATTTTCAAGAAAATAGGTCATTTGAAGATGTTTGAATTGCTTTTGTACAAAAAAGAGGCTATCCTTTTGGAATAGCCTCTCACTAAGAAAATTAATTCTTAATTATTTTTTAACAACAAATTTCTGAGTTGTTTTTGAACCGTTAGAAACGATGTTTACCATGTAAATACCGTTATTTAATGATTCTGTATTCATTTCAATAGTTTGTGTACCTGAAGCTAAATTAGAAACAGTGTTTGTATATACTACTTTTCCAGTTACGTCTGTTACTGTAATTTCTACATTTGAAGTATTTTTCAAGTTGAAAGAAACATTTGCAGTATTAACAGCAGGGTTTGGATATATAGAAACATTATTGATAAATGTATTTTCATTTAAACCACCTGTATAATCTTCTGACATACGAATCATAATTGCATTTGGAGAAGCTAAACCAATTGAAGTTAAATCAGCTTTTAAACCAGCAACAGTTCCATCAGGAGATGCTTGAGCCATTGCTAAACGTAATGTGTTTGCTCCAGCCTCTGTTCTGTGGAAAATAACTCTGTGTAAACCAACTTCTAATGGAATTGGTCCTGAATCAGAATTTAAATTTAACCAAGCTCCAAAACTTGTTGAAGTAATGTCAACACCAGTAGTCGCTAATACTTCATTCCAATTTGTTCCATCAAATTTATCAATAGAAGCCCAAACATAATCAGTTACAAATCCTGATGATTGTGAAGTAGGAATATATGTTTTTACAGAACCAACTGTGTATGGATCGTAAACATTCATATAATTATACCATCCAATGATTTCATTACCAGTACCTGAAAAAGAAGTTAATGTAGATGTCATTACACCATTATCTCTCGCGTAATCAACACCACCAATTGTGATATTTCTGAAAGATGTTGTATCATTCGCTGTATATGAATCAGTTGTTCCTAAATCTGTAGAAACCATTACATTATATGTTCCTGCAGTTGTAGGGTTAAAAGGAGTTGTGATGTCAAAAGTATCTACTAATCCCATGTCAAAGTTTGCACCATAAACCATACCAGCAGCACTTGTTTGATTGTAAGATGCCGCAGCACAAGTAGCTTTAGTTCTAAAGTTTGCTTGAGTCGCAGAACCATTGTTTTGAGCAATTGATCTGAACGTTTGTCCAGGGAAACTTGTTTGTGATGTAGGAATCATGTAGTAATCAGCACCTTGATCAGTAGCAGGGTCAGTATGCATTATTGAAGAAATCATCAAACCATCATTTGCCCAAGCTTCAGAAATTTTAATGTCGTCAACACCCCAGAACCAATCCCATGCACCTACGTAATGTAATCTTACTGCAACTGTAGCTGAACCAGCTAAGTTTGCTGAAGTAACATTAATTACATCATGTTCAGGATCCATTGAATTAACATTCACGGCTACTTCTGCATTTACTTGAAAAGGAGTCCATGTAGTTCCACCATCATTTGATACTTCTACATAGAATTGCTCTTGATAATGTCTGTAAATGTTATCAAATTCTAAGTATAAAGCTGTACCAGGCGTAGTTGCAGACAAATCGATGTTACCTGTGTATGTAAAATAACAATCTTGTGTTTTTCCTGATCCTGCTTCATCTGAATTGATAAATGCAAAATTTCCACCAGAAGTTGAATTCATTGCTGTTGGAAATCCATATCCAGCTTGAGATTGAGTAACTAAAGAAGCTGGTACTGCGTTTAAAATCTCCCAAGTCCCAAGAGGACCAGCATAATTTGAACCTTGAGTGGCATTCCAATCTGAAGTTGTTGTAAAATCATTAGACCATAACAAATCACCTTGCGCTTTTTCTACAGGTGTGTGATTTGCTTTTTTAGCAACAGTGTAGGTATTACGTGATAAAGGTGCTGTAACAGTGTTTTCTGCTCTTTGAGCATTAAGTGTTAAACCACTTAATAGTACACTTGTCAATAAGTAAACTTTTTTCATAGTAATTAATATATTTTTGATAAAATTAATAATATTTTAACACAAACAAATTGAATGTGTTTTTTTTTATAACGTTTGTTGATAAAAAAAGGTTGGTTAAATGTATTCTATTTAATCAATATAATATACCTGCTATACAACCAGATAGATAAGAAGTTAAAGTTCCGCATAATAATGCCTTTAATCCTAGCTTGGCTAAATCGGCTCTTCTTTCGGGGGCTAATGCACCAATACCGCCGATTTGCATCCCGATTGAACTGAAATTTGCAAATCCGCATAAAGCAACACTTGTGATAAGTAAGCCTTTTTCTGAAATTATTGGTATTGAATGATCTGTTAAATTTTTATATGCTAAAAATTCATTAACAGTTAATTTTTGGCCTAATAATTTTGCAGCATTATCAATATCTTGAGTAGGTATTCCCATAGACCAAGCCATAGGAGAAAATAATCTACCAAAAATATAATCTAATGTTAATCCTGACCACATAGAGCTTAGAATGAAATTTATTAAAGCGATTAAAGCGATAAAACCGATTAGCATAGCTATTACATTCATTGCGATTTTAAATCCATCAGCAGCACCTTGACTAATTGCATCAATAATATTTGTATAGCTACTTTTAACTTCATGTTTGACATGCCCCATCGTTTCTGAAATTTCTGTTTCAGGAAAGACAATTTTTGAAATAACCAATGCCCCTGGGGCAGCCATTAAACTCGCCGCTATCAAATGTTCTGCTTGTGCTCCCATGTTTACATAGACAATTAATACACCGCCTGAAATACATGCTAAACTACCACTCATTGAGGCAAGTAATTCACTTTTAGTCATTGTTGAAAGATAAGGACGTATCATTACTTGAGCTTCAACTTGACCTACAAAGGCACTTGCTACATTGCTTAGTGCTTCAGCTCCAGAAACTTTCATGACATAATTCATCGCTTTAGCAATAACTGCGACAATACGTTGCATAATACCAATATGGTAAAAAATAGCAACTAAAATACATACAAGAATAATTGTTGCTGTAATGTTAAATGCAAAAATAAAGTTGTTAGGAGCACTGTAACTTTCTGGCCCATTTTTACCGATTACACCCAGCCCTCCATAAACAAAATTAGCGCCTTCTTTTGCGAATTCCTCAATGTGACGCATTCCATTTCCAATGTACTGAAAGAATTTAGTGACAGCAGGTACTTTTAGTACTAATACTGCAATTACAATTTGAAGGCTTAAACCTGAAATTACAAGACGTTTATTTATTTTTTTTTTGTTGTTGGAAAATAAAAATGCAATTCCAAGAATCAATATGATTCCTATCAATCCTATAAATCGTTCCATGTGTAGTAGTAGTGTTTTTAAATAAAATGCGTTGAATTAAGATGTTCTCTTATTCATTTCATCACGTAATCTTGAAGCCAATTCATAGTCTTCATTTTCAAGTGCATTATTTAATTGTGTCTCTAATTCCTCAATTGTTAATGAATTGATAGATGTTTCTTTTGGCTCGTCTTCTTTTTCCTCTTCCCCAAAGGCAAAATCATTTTCTGCTGAATTTTCATCTAACAATATTCCTGCGCTAGATAGAATAGATTCAAAAGTGTAAACAGGACAATTAAATCTTACTCCAATAGCTATAGCATCTGAAGTTCTTGCATCGATTTCTGTAATAACACCATCTTTTTCACAAATCAATTTAGAATAAAAAATCCCTTCTACTAAATTATAAATAACAACTTCATTTACTTGAATATCAAAAGAAGTAGCAAAACTTTTAAATAAGTCGTGCGTTAACGGCCTAGTAGGTGTCATTTTTTCAAGTTCGATAGCGATAGCTTGTGCTTCAAATCCTCCAATTATGATTGGGAGTCTTCTTTTTCCACCTACTTCTGCTAATACTAATGCATAAGCACCTGATTGTGTTTGACTGTATGATAATCCTACAATTTCGAGTTTAACTTTGTTCATGCTTTCGTCCAAACGTTGCGGTTTTAGAAATAAATAGGGAAGCTTTTTACTGCTTCCCTAATGTTTTATGTGATAAAATTAATATTTTATCTGAATTATTAGTTGTTTGAAGCATTGAATTTTTTCAACGACTCGATAAGTCTTGGAACAACCTCAAAAGCATCACCTACAATTCCATAGTCTGCGGCTTTGAAAAAAGGAGCTTCTGCATCGGTATTAATTACGACCATAACTTTAGATCCATTTACACCTGCCAAATGCTGAATTGCACCAGAAATACCTACGGCGATGTATAAATTTGGTCGGATTGCTACACCTGTTTGTCCAACATGTTCGTGGTGAGGTCTCCATCCAATATCTGCAACTGGACGTGAGCATGCTGTAGCAGCACCTAATACTTTTGCTAAATCCTCAATTATTCCCCAGTTTTCAGGTCCTTTTAAACCTCTTCCTGCTGAAACAACTACTTCTGCTTCCGGTAATGGAATGTCGCCTTCTGGTTTTTTAGTGTTTAATACTTTTACTCTTGTTTCTCCAGCATTTCCATTGAAATCTTCAACGGTACAAGCTGAACTAGTTGCTTCAGGTTGAATGCTATTGGGTAGTAAGGATATTATTTTTTTATCTGTTTTTACAGTTACACTTCCAAATGCTTTCCCAGAAAATACATTCACTTTACATGAAAAATCTCCTTCAGTTGACGGTAAGCTAATAGCTCCTGCAACTAAACCAGCTTTTAAGCGTACTGATAATCTTGGTGCAACAGCTTTTGCAATTAGATCATGAGAAAAAACAACTTTGTTTGCATTTGTTGTCTCAACTGCAGATGCAATAACGCGTGTGATTTGTTGGTCATCATCAACGTTTGCATTTCGATCGACTAAAACTTTTGATGCACCGTAAACTCCAAGTTCAGCTAGTAAAGAAGAATCTGCATTTCCAACTGTTACGGCGATAACTTCTTCGCCCATTTTTTTAGCATAAGTAACTGCTTCAAAAGCACTTTTACCTACACCATTGTTTGTTGTAATATATACGATTGTAGACATTTCTAATTTTTTAAGAGTATATTATTATATAACTTTTGCTTCATTATGTAATAAAGAAACTAATTCGTCCATATTATCAGGACTAATCATTTTACATGCTGTTTTAGCTTCTGGCATAGAATAAGAAGCATAAGCGGTGTATTCTTCATTGTTTGTTACTGGAATTACGGTTAAAGGTTTTGTTCTTGCGGCCATTATTCCCCTCATATTTGGGATTCTTTGTTCAGCCATACCTTTAGCGCAAGAAGCAACAAAAGGAGTGTTAACTTCAACAACTTGTACACCTCCCATTACTTCTCTTTCAATTGTTGCAGTAGTACCATTTAAGTCTAATTTTGTTGCTAAAGATATAAAAGGCATGTCTAATTCTTCAGCAATCATTCCAGCTACTTGAGATCCATTATAATTAATCGTTTCTTTTCCTGTTAAAACGATATCAAATGAATTGTCTTTTGCATACTTGGCAATTTGAGAAGCAGTGAAATAAGCATCTTTAGGGTCTGCATCAATTCTTACGGCGTCATCTGCTCCAATTGCTAATGCTTTTCTTATAATGGCTTCATCAGCAGCATTTCCAACGGTAATGATTGTCACATTCCCTCCTAAAGTTTCTTTTAATTCTAATGCTCTTACTAAAGCATACCATTCATCGTATGGATTTACTATGTATTGAACACCATTTTCATCAAATTTAGTATTGCCTTCTGTAAAAGCAATTTTTGAAGTAGTGTCTGGCGATTTACTGATACAAACAAGTATTTTCATTTCGTATAGATTTTCTTTTATATATGTTCCGCGCAAATTTAACAAAAATCAGTTATTCATTTTCATTTCTTAACTAATTTTAAAAAATCTATTTTTAAGTGTATTTATTTGTAATTATTTTATGATTTAAGATAGAATGTGTTTAGATAATATTTTTATTTTAATTTATTGAAATTCAAATTATTAATATTTATTCGGCTGTTTTTATTTATTTAAGAATACAATAGAGAATTAATTTTTCCTTTTTTTAATAAAATTAGAATTCATCAATCAATAATTTGTTATTTCATTTTTTCTTACATTTGCGAACCTTTTTTAGGAATAAAAATTTTAAACATGAAAACACTACAGTTTAGAGAAGCACTAAGAGAAGCGATGTCAGAAGAAATGCGCCGTGATCAAAATGTACTTTTAATGGGAGAAGAAGTTGCTGAATATAACGGTGCTTATAAAGTCTCTCAAGGTATGTTGGATGAATTTGGAGCAAAAAGAGTTATTGATACTCCGATTGCAGAATTAGGTTTTGCTGGTATAGCTGTAGGGGCTTCAATGAATGGTTTGAGGCCAATTGTTGAATTTATGACTTGGAATTTTGCTATTTTGGCAGCAGATCAGATTATTAATAGTGCCGCTAAAATGTTACAAATGTCAGGAGGTCAGTATTCTTGCCCTATAGTTTTTAGAGGAGGAAATGGTACCGCTGGTCAATTAGCAGCAACTCATTCTCAGAGTTTTGAAGCGTTTTATGCACATGTTCCAGGTTTGAAAGTGATTACTCCTTCAACGCCTTATGATGCTAAAGGTTTATTGAAAGCGGCTATTCGTGATAATGATCCTGTTGTTTTTTTAGAATCTGAAAAAATGTATGGTGATAAAGGAGAAGTTCCTGAAGGGGAATATATTATCCCAATTGGTGTAGCAAATACAAGAAGAAAAGGAACGGACGTAACAATTGTTTCTTTTGGAAAAATAATTAAAGTTGCTTTAGAAGCGGCAGAAGTCTTAGAAAAAGAAGGAATTTCTTGTGAAGTAATTGATTTGCGTACAATCAGACCGATTGATTTTCCTGCAGTTGTTGAATCTGTGAAACGAACAAATAGATGTGTTGTTGTTGAAGAGTCATGGCCATTAGCATCAATCTCATCTGAAATAGCTTACCATTTACAAAGATATGCATTTGATTATTTAGATGCACCTGTAATGAGAGTGACTCAAACAGATACACCATTTGCTTTTTCTCCTACATTAATTGATGAAGCTTTACCGAATATTGATAGAGTTGTAAAAGCAGTTAGAAGTACAATGTATAGATAAACATATTAATCTTAAAATGTGAAGCTGTGTCATTTTGATGCAGCTTTTTTATTTTGCATAAAATGAGTACTTTATTTGTTTGAAAGTAGCTGTTTTTTAATTTTTTTGTGAAAAATTAAAAAAATGATAGCAACCTTTTTAGTTTTTTAACGTTATTTGTCTGGATTTTGTAAATCAAAAATGAAACTAAACAACGTTTAAATGAAAAAAACTATTATTACGACATTGATTTTTTTGAGTTTTTTTAATCTTTATAGTCAAGAAGTTAAAAATCAAACTTATTCCATCCTTGAAATACCTTTTGGAATTGATGCAGCTTTGTATGAAATTGCACTTTCAAATTCTGATTTTGAATGTTTTAGATTTGAGTCTAAAGATCGTGTATTGATTTTTGATTCAGGTTTAAAGATTACACTTTTTTCGAGAAATAAAGTAATTCAAAATGGTGTTGCTCAAAACAAAAATTGTTTCATTAATGATGATTTTATTCCAAATGAATATTTATTGAAATTATTCAATGATAAAATTGTAATTAAAGCTCCTTATGATATTAATGATAAACGTAACCACAATGAAGAATAATTTATTAATCGTATTTTCATTGCTTGCTTTATTCTCGTTTGCACAACCTGCTAACGATAATTGTGCTGGAGCAATAAATTTAGGCTCTTTACCGACTCCTGGAGCATGTTCAGCTGGTTTGCAAAATGGTGCCGTTACAACTGTTACTGGAACTACTGTAGCTGCTACTTCTGATAGTCCTTTTATTTATCAGACGGGTTGCCAAGGTTCATCTACAAATATGAATTCTCCTTCTGTAGATGTTTGGTATAAGTTTACGGCTACCGGGACAATCTTGAATATTAATTTAACAGGATTTCCAAATGCAAATGTTGCTTTGTGGACTGGTACAGGAGGATGTGGAAGTTTAGGTGGATACGCTTGCAGTATAGGAAGTGCTGGTGGAACAACTAATTTAGTAGCAACTCAAATTCAAATAGGTGCGGTTTATTATATTAGTATTGGTGGTAATACTTCTACTCAGACGAGTACATTTACGTTAAATGTAGATAATGATATTGATTGTAATAATTGTAACCAAGCTGCAAGTCTTACTGTGTCACCAATGCCAGTAAATGGTGCTTATCAACCTGGTCAAACAGTACATTTTTGTTACCATATTGATAAATATGCAGAAGCTAATACAAATTGGATGCATGGTGTTCAGATTTCATTAGGTGCAGGCTGGAATCAAACAAGCGTTGTCGCTTCACCAGTAACTTCTTACGATTGCGGAACATGGACATATTATCCAAGTGGTATTCAAGATGCTAGTAGTCAACAATGGCCAGCTGGTTTTTATTTTAATAGAACTTGTTCACCATTAGGAGGAGGAACGGCATCTGATGGAATTCCTGGAAATAATTATGGTGATCATATTACGGCTAATACGTCAGGTAATTCAAATGCATATACAATACCAGCAAATATCTGGAGTTTTTGTTTTGATGTGACTGTTGCGGCTGGTTGTAGTCCGGGTTCAAATTTAGGAGTTCAAATAAATACATCATCTGATGGAGAATCTGGACCTTGGGGTTCAGCAGGTTGTTCAGGTGATTATGCTTCAAGTTTTAGTGCTATTGGTGCATGTTGTGCTCCAACAATGGCTAGTACTTCTACTTGTGTTGGAGCATCAACTGGTACTGCAACAGCTACTCCTGTTGGCAGTGCTGGTCCTTATGTTTATTCTTGGATGCCAGGTAATTTAAGTGGGCAAACTGTTAGTGGTTTGGCTGCCGGTACTTATACTGTGACAGTTACAGATGCAAATTTATGTGCAATTTCAAACACAGTAACTGTTTCAAGTATTGCAGCTCCATCAGCACCTACGGTAACACCGGTTTCATATTGCCAAAATGCAGTTGCTTCACCATTAACCGCTACCGCTGCGGCAGGATGTACTTTAAATTGGTATGGAACAAATTCTACAGGAGGAACAGCTTCTTCTTCTGCACCAACTCCTTCTACTACAGCTGTAGGAACGTTTACTTATTATGTTTCTCAAACCAATTCGTCTTTATGTGAAGGACCAAGGGTTGGAATTACGGTTACAATTAACCCTTTAGCAACTGCAACGATATCAGGTAGTACAACTGTTTGTTCAGGTGGTTCGGGTGTAATAACTTTTACTGGTACGCCAAATGCTACAATTACATATACTTTAAATGGAGGGGCGAACCAAACAATCGTACTAAATGGAGCTGGTACTGCAACGGTAAACTCTGGAGCTATTTCTTCAAATGCAGTTTATAGTTTGGTGAGTGCTTTATTAGGAACTTGTACGCAGGGAATATCAGGTTCTGCAACAATTTCTGTAAATACACCTCCAACAGCAACAATTTCAGGAACAATTAGTATTTGTTCTGGGAATACTGCTGTGTTAACTTTAAATGGTACAGCTAATGCAACTGTTGCTTATACTGTAAATGGCGGTGCAAGTCAAACAATTTTACTAAATTCAAGTGGTACAGCTACAATTACGACTCCAGTTTTGACATCAAATCAAACATATCTAATTACAAGTGCTTATTTTGCTGGAAGCCCAGGATGTTCTACTTCATTAAATGAAAGTGAGTTAATTACTGTTATTCCATTACCAATAGCTTCTATTTCAGGAACAACGACGATTTGTAGTGGTAATACTTCTGTAATTTCATTTTCAGGAACAGCAAATGCAACTGTAACATATACCATTGATGGTGGCGCTAATCAAACGATTTTATTAAATGCTTCAGGAACGGTAACTATTACAACACCAGTTTTAACAGCAAATTCTACGTATGCATTAGTGAGTGTTGCAAGTTCTGGTTCACCAACTTGTACACAACCTGTTTCTGGTAGTGCAATTATTACAGTGCTACCTTTACCAGTTGCTTCAATTTCTGGGACAACGTCTATTTGTACAGGAAATTCTACTGTAATTTCATTTTCAGGAACAGCGAATGCTACAATTACTTATACAATTGACGGTGGTGCTAATCAAACGATATTGTTAAATGCTTCAGGAACGGCAACTATTACAACGCCAGTTTTAACATCAAATTCGACTTATACTTTAGTGAGCGTTGCGAGTTCTGGTGCTCCGTCATGTACTCAAATTCAAACAGGATCAGCTATTGTTACGATAAGTAATCCTCCAACAGCTACTCTTTCAGGTTCTACTACTATTTGTTCAGGTTCAACAGCAACTTTAACTTTGAACGGAACAGCAAATGCAACTGTTTCATATACGATAAATGGGGGGGCGACTCAAACAATTCTTTTAGATGGTTCAGGAAATGCTACAATAACAACTCCTTCTTTAACTGCTAATCAAACTTATTTACTGACAAGTGCTTATTTTGCTTCTAATCCATCTTGTTCATCTACTTTGACAGACACTGAAACGATAACTGTCTTACCATTACCAACAGCGACAATTACTGGAAATGCAACAATTTGTTCAGGAACAACTTCAAATGTTACTTTTAACGGAACAGCAAATGCTACCGTGACCTATATAATTAATAATGGTGCTAATCAAACTGTTGTATTAGATGGTTCAGGAAATGCTGTCGTGACTTCTGCAGTTTTAACTGCTAATGCTACGTATAGTCTAGTAAGTGTCGCTAGTTCTGGAATCCCTTCTTGTTCACAAATAGTAATAGGAAGTATTACGATTGTTGTTAATCCATTGCCAACAGTGACAATTACTGGGAATGCAACAATTTGTTCAGGAACAACTTCAAATGTTACTTTTAATGGAACAGCAAATGCAACTGTAACATATACCATTGATGGTGGCGCTAATCAAACTGTTGTATTAGATGGCTCAGGAAATGCAACTGTGACTTCTGCAACTTTAACTGCTAACTCAACTTATAGTTTAGTAAGTGTCGCTAGTTCTGGTGTTCCATCATGTTCACAATCTCAAGTTGGCTCAGTAACGATTATAGTTAGTAATCCACCAACAGCTACAATCTCAGGAACTACTACTATTTGTTCGGGAAGTACAGCTGTATTAACTTTTAATGGCACACCTAATGCTACTGTTTCTTACACTGTAAATGGTGGCGCAACTCAAACCTTGTTATTGAATGGGGCAGGAAATGGAAGTGTAACAACTTCTGCTTTAACAATTAATCAAACATATGCATTAACAAGTGCATATTTTGCATCAACTCCTGCTTGTTCAACTATATTGAATCAAAATGCAATTATTACCGTTTTAGCTCTTCCTACAGCTTCGATTTCTGGAATTGCTACAATATGTGAAGGAGAAACTACAGATATTACATTTACTGGAACACCAAATGCTACAGTTACTTATACGATTAATGGTGGTGCAAATCAAACAATAGTTTTAGATGGGTCAGGAAATGCTGTTTTAACGTCAACAACATTATTAATGAATACGACTTATTCATTGGTTAGTGTTTTAAGTTCAGGTTCTCCTGCTTGTTCGCAAGTTTTGACGGGTAGCGTCTTAATTTCGATTGTTCCTCTGCCTAGTGCTAGTATATCTGGTGCTGCTACAATTTGTTCAGGAACAACTTCAATGGTAAGTTTTAGTGGTACACCAAATTCAACTGTTTCTTATTCTGTAAATGGAGGTGTAAATCAATTTCTAACACTTGATGGTACAGGGAATGGAACATTGAACACAGGTATATTAACGTCAACTACAACCTATACGTTAAATGGAGTTGTACTGAATAATTCTCCTTATTGTGCGAAAATATTAAATCAATCAATTTCAATAATAGTTGAGATACCTCCAGTAATAAGCTTTATTCCAGATGTCATTACAGGTTGTGCGCCGTTATCGGTTAATTTTACAAATACAACAAGTAATTCTTATAATTGCACTTGGAATTTTGGAGATGGAGCTACGGGTTCTGGTTGTGGAACAGTAAATCATGTTTATCAACAAGCAGGATGTTATGATGTAACTTTAAATGCTGAATCATCAAATGGATGTGCATCATTTTTAGTAATGCCTAATTTAGTTTGTGTTGAAGCGGTGCCTTTAGCAAGTTTTACACCTTCGCCAGATATTATTTCGTTGTTAAATCCAACTTCAACAATGATTAATAGTTCGATTAATGCAGTAACGTATAGTTGGAATTTTGGAGATGGAACTTCTTCAACGGAAATAAATCCTTCTCATACATTTGTTATTGGAGAAGAGCAAAATTATACAATTACTTTAACGGCTTACTCCTTGTCAGGTTGCCAAAATACTGCTGTTGCTGGTATAAAAGTAGAAGAGAAATTGATTTATTATATACCTAATACATTTACTCCTGATGATGATAAATTTAATCAGACTTTTCAGCCTATTTTCTCTAGCGGGTATGATCCTTACGAATTTAATATGTTGATTTTTAATAGGTGGGGAGAAATTGTCTTTGAATCAAATAATGCGAAAATAGGTTGGGACGGTACTTATGGAGAGAAACTTGTAGAAGATGGAACTTATACATGGAAAATTAATTTTAAATTGAAATCAACGGATGAGAAGAAATTAATCACAGGACATGTTAATATTTTAAAATAATATTAAAAAGATGTATATTTTAGAATAACTAAAGCAACGGATAGAAAATTATTACGTTATTTGGTTAGAATTAAGAAATTAATTTTTAACTATTACTAATATATTCTTATCTTTTAAGAATAGAAACTTCTGTCTTATGCTAATTATTCGAACAACTGTTTTATTATGTTTTGTTTTAATGTTAAACAATGCATATAGCCAATTGGTTATCTCTAATCAAGGTGCATCTGCTAGTTCAATTGTGTCAGGTTTCATTGGTACAGGTTTAACGATAACGAACCCGGTGATTAGTTGTCCCTCAAATGCTTATGGAACATTTTCTGGAGGAACAGCTTTGGGTGTCTCAAATGGTGTAATTCTGACAACTGGATTAGCTGCAAACGTTTCGAATCCAGCCACTTTTTTTATGAGCACCAATAATGGGACTACTTGTAATGATGCTCAATTAACCAGTTTAGATGGGTCAGCAAAAAATGATTGTTGTATATTAGAATTTGACGTAACCCCTCAATGTACTCAATTAACTATAAAATTTGTTTTTGGTTCTGAAGAATATCCATCGTTTGTTAATTCCTCTTTTAATGATGCTTTCGGATTTTTTGTATCTGGTCCAAATCCAACGGGAGGATCTTATACCAATAAAAATATTGCAATTGTAACTGGTACTACTATTTGTAGTATTGATAATGTTAATGCCAATACAAATTCGGGTTATTATGTAAATAATACTGGAGGAACTGTCGTGCCTTTCGGTGGATATACTACTGCTTTGACTTCTACCTTGGCTGTTACTCCTTGCCAAATATATCATTTTAAAATTGCAATTGCTGATGCTTCAGATCATATTTATGATTCGGGGGTTTTTATCGATTTTTTACAGTGTGCGAATGCAATGAGTGTTTCTTCCTCTGCTACAAATGCAACGTGTGGATTAGCAAATGGTACTGCTACTGCGGTTGTTACTAATGGAATTGCTCCTTTAACTTATACTTGGTCGCCAGCACCAGGTGCAGGACAAGGTACACCCAATGTAACTGGTTTAACTGCGGGAGTTACATATACAGTTTCTGTTGATGATTCTTATGCTTGTATTTTACCTCAAACTTCTTCTGTTTCTATTGTAGGTACATTAGCACCTACAGTAACTGTAAATAGTAGTGTGATTTGCTCTAATAGTAATGCGACAGTTACTGCAACACCTGGATCTGCTGGGACATATAGCTATGCCTGGACGGTTCCTTCAGGTGTTACTAATCCTGGGAATGTCTCTAGTTTTACTACAAATGTTCAAGGAACTTACAGTGTGATTATAACAAACACTGTTACTTCTTGTTCGAGTTTAAGTGCTTCAGGAACAGTTACGGTTAATATGTTGCCGACAGCAACTATTTCATACACAGGACCATTTTGCACCTCAAATTCGACCGCTCAAGCTGTTACATTGACAGGAACAAATTCTTATACAGGAGGAGCATATACTTCTTCGCCTTCAGGATTATCTATAAATAGTTCTACAGGAGCAATAACACCAAGTTTATCAGCTGGAGGGACTTATACGGTTACTTATACAATTCCAGCAACGGGCTCTTGTCCTGCGGTAACAGTAACTACTAATGTTACGATAAATGTAATACCAACAGCAACTATTTCATACGCAGGACCGTTTTGTACCTCAAATTCGACTGCTCAAGCTGTTACATTGACAGGAACAAATTCTTATATAGGAGGAACATATACTTCGTCACCTTCAGGATTGTCTATAAATAGTTCAACAGGTGCGGTTACTCCAAGTTTATCAACAGGCGGTACATATACAGTTACTTATACAATAACGGGTAGTGGTGCATGTCCTAATGTTGTTGCAACTACAAGTGTAACGATTAATCAAGCAGCTACAGCAACTATTTCATACGCAGGACCGTTTTGCACCTCAAATTCGACTGCTCAAGCTGTTACATTGACAGGAACAAATTCTTATACAGGAGGAGCATATACTTCTTTGCCTTCAGGATTATCTATAAATAGTTCTACAGGAGCAATAACACCAAGTTTATCTGTTGGAGGGACTTATACGGTTACTTATACAATTCCAGCAACGGGATCTTGTCCTGCGGTAACTGCAACTACCAATGTTACGATAGATGTTTTACCGACAGCGGTTATTGATTATTTAGATCCTTTTTGTAAATTAATTGCAGCAGATCAAATGCCGACAATTTCAGGAACTGGGAGTTATTCAGGGGGAGTGTTTTCAAGTTCGCCATCAGGTTTAACAATTAATTCTACAACGGGAGCAATTCTTCCAAGTTCAAGCACAGTTGGAACTTATACCGTTACATATACAATAGCAGCTTCGTCTTCTTGTTTAGCAGTTTCAGTAACAACTTCTGTGACGATAAGTCCAATATTAATCCCAACAATAACGTGTGGAACTGCAACTTCTAACTCTCTTATCTTTAATTGGAATAGTGTTGTTGGAGCAACTGGATATTCAGTTTCTTATCAAGTAAACAGTGGGTCATTGATTTCTGTTGGATCAATTGGAAATGTATTGTCTTATTCGGTTACAGGTTTGAGTCCAAATGATAATGTTACGATAACCGTTTTACCAACAGGAGCGACTGGCACTTGTTTTGATTCATCAAATCAGATATGTCAAACAACAGATTGTACACCACCTTCTGCATTAATTAATTATTCTGGACCATATTGTACATCATTAACAACAGCTCAGAGTGTCGTGTTAAATGGGCAAGATGGTGTAAACGATATGAATATAAATTGGCCTTATACAGGAGGAATTTTTTCTTCTACAACAGGATTGTCTATTAATGGTTCAAACGGAGAAATCGTCCCAAGTATGAGTACCTCTGGAACTTATGTTGTTACTTATACAATTCCGGCAAGTGGATCTTGTACTTCTGTTACAGCAACAACGAGTGTGGTTATTACACAGATGCCTACAGTTAGTATTTCTTATAACGGACCTTACTGTAATTCTGACATTACTCCATATAGTGTAATAATGTCAGGGACTAATTCGTATTTAGGAGGTCAATTTTCTACTTCACCTACAGGTTTGTTTTTAAATGCTAATTCAGGTTTACTTACTCCAAACCTAAGTACATCAGGTACATATATGGTTACTTATTCAACATTAGCTAGTGGTGGCTGTCCTGTTGTTCAGGCAACTACATCTGTTGCTGTAACGGCTTTGCCAACGTCTAATATCGCGTACCAAATACCTTTTTGTTTATCGGATAATGGTCCTGAAGTAAGTGCTTTAAATGGTTCAGGTGCTTATACAGGAGGAAGTTATTCTAGTACACCTTCAGGATTGAATATTAACACAGTTTCAGGAGAGATAATTCCAAATTTAAGTTTAGTTGGAACTTATAACGTTTTATATACAACATTGCCAGGGGGAGGGTGTCCAGTGACAACATCTACAACAGTTGTTGAAATCTCAGCTCTTCCAAATGCAACAATTTCTGGTTCTGATACTATATGTGCAGGATTGTCCTCTTTGATTTCATTTGTAGGATCGCCAAATGCGATGGTTTCTTATACTGTTAATAATGGAGCAATACAAACTTTACTATTGGATGGTTCAGGTGTAGGGAGTGTTCAAACAGGAATTCTTCAAGCAGATGTAGTTTATACATTGACAGGAGTTGCGTATATTACTTCTCCGTATTGTTCGCAATTGCTAAATCAAACAGCAGTTGTAACAATTGAAAATCCACCAGTAATAAATTTTACACCTAATATTACAACGGGATGTGTTCCATTAACAGTGAGTTTTACAAATACAACACAGAATTCAAATAGTTGTAATTGGAATTTTGGGGATGGAGATTCAGAAATAGGTTGTGGGGTTGTAAGTCATACTTTTTTATCGGCAGGTTGTTTTGATATTTCATTAAATGTTGAGTCAATAAATGGGTGCACAGCAAGTTTATCAGTTCCAGATCTAGTTTGTGTAGAAGATAAACCACATGCAGCATTTGATGTTAATCCTAATGTAATTTTGACAACAGAACCGATTGTGAACTTGAATAATACATCAATAGGAGCAACAACATATAATTGGATGTTTGGAGATGGATTAAGTTCAACATTAATATCACCTAGTCATGAATATAACGTGAATGAGGTAACAGGATATACGATTACATTGATAGCAAAATCAACTTTAGGGTGTACAGATACTGCAATATCAAGTGTCTCTGTTAAAGAGGAGTTGTTATATTTTATTCCAAATACATTTACGCCTGATGGCGATAAATTTAATCAAACATTTCAACCTGTCTTCTCAATGGGGATAGACCCGTATAATTTTAATATGTTAATATTTAATAGATGGGGAGAAATAATTTTTGAATCAAATGATGCTAAGATTGGTTGGGATGGAACTTATGGAGGGAAATTAGTTCAAGAAGGAGTTTATACATGGAAAATAAATTTCAAATTAAAAACCTCCGATGAACGGAAAATGATTACGGGACATGTGAATGTATTAAAATGAATGGAAGCCGATTTTTTAATCGGCTTTTTTTTGCGATTCTATTTTTAAATATATTGTAATCAGTGATTAAATGTAAATAATTTTCATAAGCCCTTGGTTTGTAAAATAAAAATATTATCTTTGCAGTCCCAAAAAAGAATTTGGGTTAGAATATTATTCACAAAAGTTAATAGGTTTATATGCCAACTATTCAACAGTTAGTACGCAAAGGCAGAACTGCAGTGGTGAAAAAGAGCAAGTCAGCAGCACTTGACTCATGTCCACAGCGTAAAGGGGTATGTGTAAGGGTTTACACCACTACTCCTAAAAAACCGAACTCTGCAATGAGAAAAGTTGCAAGGGTACGTCTCACCAATGGTAAGGAGGTGAACGCATACATCGGTGGTGAAGGTCATAATTTACAAGAGCACTCTTTGGTGCTTGTACGTGGAGGAAGAGTAAAAGATCTTCCTGGGGTAAGATACCACATCGTACGAGGTGCAGAAGATACGGCGGGAGTTGAAGGAAGAACTCAACGTCGCTCGAAGTATGGAACTAAGAGACCTAAACAAAAATAATTTTAAAGCTTTTACAAGATGAGAAGAAGAAAAGCCAAAAAGATTGCCATCCTTCCAGATCCACGTTTTAACGAGGTATTGGTAACTAAGTTTGTAAATAACTTAATGTTAGACGGTAAAAAAACTTTAGCGTTCAAGATTTTTTATGATGCAATTGATATCATAGAAACAAAAATTGAAGAAACGCCAGGTTTAGAGGTGTTTAAAAAAGGATTAGAGAATGTAACTCCAAGCGTAGAGGTTAGAAGCCGTCGTGTAGGTGGTGCAACTTTTCAAATCCCAACTCCAGTACGTGAAGAAAGAAAACAATCATTAGCTATGAAGTGGATGATAGGTTATTCTCGTAAACGTAATGAGAAAACTATGGCAGGTAGATTAGCTGCTGAGTTAATTGCAGCTTCAAAAGAAGAAGGAGCAGCATACAAAAAGAAAGAAGATACATTAAGAATGGCTGAAGCAAATAAAGCATTCTCACATTTTAGATTCTAAGAAAATGGCTAGAGATCTTAAATTTACTAGAAATATTGGTATTGCAGCTCATATTGATGCAGGTAAAACTACAACAACTGAACGTATTCTTTATTATGGTGGTGTAAATCACAAAATTGGAGAAGTTCATGATGGTGGAGCTACAATGGATTGGATGGAGCAAGAGCAAGAAAGAGGTATTACAATTACTTCTGCAGCTACAACATTAAAATGGCAATACCGTGGACAAGAATATCATATGAATATCATTGATACTCCTGGACACGTTGATTTTACTGTAGAGGTAAATCGTTCATTACGTGTATTGGATGGTTTAGTTTTCTTGTTTTCAGCTGTTGATGGTGTTGAGCCTCAATCTGAAACAAACTGGCGTTTAGCAAATAATTATAATGTTCCTCGTATTGGTTTTGTTAATAAAATGGACCGTTCAGGAGCAGATTTCTTAAATGTTTGTAAACAAGTTAAGGAAATGTTAGGAAGTCATGCTTTGCCTTTGCAATTAAATATTGGTGCAGAAGATGATTTTCAAGGTGTTGTTGATTTGATTAATTTCAAAGGTATCGTGTGGAATGAACATGATATGGGGATGACATTTAAAGAAATTGAAATTCCAGCAGATATCATTGATGAAGCACGTCAATTACGTGAAGAATTATTGGAAGCTGTAGCTGAATTCAATGACACATTAATGGAGAAATATTTTGTTGATCCAGAATCTTTGACTGAAAGAGAAATTCTTGATGCATTAAGAGAAGCTACAATTGCAGGAAAAGTTGTTCCTATGATGTGTGGATCTGCTTTTAAAAATAAAGGAGTTCAAGCAATGTTGGATATGGTGATGGAAATTTTACCTTCACCAATGGATGTTGATGGTATTACTGGAACTAATCCAAAAACAGGAGAAGAAGTAACACGTCAGCCTTCGTATAATGAACCTTTTGCTGCTTTAGCATTTAAAATTGCAACTGATCCATTCGTAGGACGTTTGTGTTTTATTCGTGCTTATTCTGGTAATTTGCAAGCAGGTTCTTATGTATTTAATACAAGATCTGATAACAAAGAGCGTATTTCTCGTATTTTCCAAATGCACGCGAATAAACAAAATCAAATTGATGAATTAGGAGCAGGTGATATTGGTGCTGTTGTTGGATTTAAAGATATTCGTACAGGGGATACTTTGTGTGATGAAAAACATCCAATTGTACTTGAATCTATGAATTTCCCTGAACCAGTTATTGGTTTAGCAATTGAACCTAAAACTCAGGCTGATACAGATAGATTGTCAATTGGATTAAATAAGTTGTCTGAAGAAGATCCAACTTTCCGAGTGAATACAGATGAAGAGACAGGACAAACAATCATCAGTGGTATGGGTGAGTTACACTTAGAGATCATTGTTGACCGTTTGAAAAGAGAATTTAAAGTAGAAGTAAATCAAGGAGCACCTCAAGTTTCATATAGAGAGGCAATCAATGGTTCTATTGAACATCGAGAAGTTTATAAAAAACAATCAGGTGGACGTGGGAAATTTGCTGATATTTTAGTTAAAATTTCTCCTCAAGATGATCAAGAGAAACATGGATTAGAATTTGTTAATTCGATTAAAGGTGGTAATATTCCACGTGAATTTATCCCTTCTGTTGAAAAAGGATTTAAAGAATCAATGAAAAACGGTGTATTGGCTGGTTATTTAGTAGATTCAATGAAAGTTGAATTATTAGATGGTTCTTACCATAATGTCGATTCAGATTCTTTATCTTTTGAGATTTGCGCTAAAATGGCTTACCGTGAAGCATTGAAAAAATGTAGTCCAATGTTATTAGAACCAATTATGAAATTGGAAGTAGTAACGCCAGAAGAAAACATGGGTGATGTAGTAGGAGATTTGAACCGTCGTCGTGGATTAATGAAAGGTATGGATGATAGAAATGGGGCAAAAGTTGTAAAAGCAGATGTTCCGTTATCAGAAATGTTTGGATATGTTACTCAATTGAGAACAATCACTTCAGGTCGTGCAACTTCAAGTATGGAGTTCTCTCATTACACAGAAGCACCTAAAAATGTTGCAGATGCTGTAATAGCAAAAGTTCAAGGAAAAGTCAATGCTTAATATTTAGATAATGAGCCAAAGAATTAGAATAAAGTTAAAATCTTACGATCACAATTTAGTTGATAAATCAGCTGAAAAAATCGTAAAAACAGTTAAAGCTACTGGTGCCGTTGTAAGTGGACCAATTCCGTTACCAACACACAAAAGAATATATACAGTTTTAAGATCACCACACGTTATGAAAAAAGCGCGTGAGCAGTTCGAATTATGTTCTTATAAACGTCTTTTAGATATTTATAGTTCATCATCAAAAACAGTTGATGCTTTGATGAGATTAGAATTGCCTAGTGGGGTTGATGTAGAAATTAAAGTTTAATTAATAATAAATAAAGTATGCCGGGAATTATTGGTAGAAAAGTCGGAATGACTAGCATCTACAGTGCCGAGGGTAAGGCAACACCATGCACAGTGATAGAAGCTGGTCCTTGCGTAGTAACTCAGGTTAAAACGCAAGACCGTGATGGATATGAAGCTATTCAATTAGGATTTGGAGAAAGAAAAGAAAAAAACACTCCAAATGCATTGAAAGGTCATTTCAAAAAAGCAAACACAACTCCAAAATCAACTTTAGCTGAATTTAAAGGCTTTGATGGATTGAATTTAGGAGATGTTGTTGATGCTACAATTTTTGAAGAAGGAGAATACGTTGGTGTTTCTGGTACTTCAAAAGGAAAAGGTTTTCAAGGGGTTGTTAAACGTCATGGATTTGGTGGTGTAGGTCAATCTACTCACGGTCAACATAATCGTTTACGTGCGCCAGGATCTATTGGTGCTTGTTCTTATCCTGCACGTGTATTCAAAGGAATGCGCATGGCTGGACAAATGGGAAACAAAACAGTAGTTGTTGAAAACTTAGTAGTATTAAAAGTTTTAGCAGATAAAAATTTGATCGTAGTAAAAGGATCTATTCCTGGAGCTAAAGGTTCAACAGTAACAATCGAGAAGTAATGGAAGTAACAGTATTTGACTCAAAAGGAAAAGCTACTTCTAAAAAAGTAACGCTTTCAGACGCTATCTTTGGTATTGAACCAAATGATCATGCAATTTATTTAGATGTTAAACAACATTTAGCAAATCGTCGTCAAGGAACACATAAAGCAAAAGAACGAGCTGAAATTGCTGGTTCCACAAAAAAAATTAAAAAACAAAAAGGAACTGGTGGGGCACGTGCTGGTGATATTAAATCTGGAACTAGAGTTGGGGGAGGTAGAATCTTCGGGCCACGTCCAAGAAACTATCACTTCAAATTGAACGTTAAATTAAAACGTTTAGCTAGAAAATCAGCGTTTGCATACAAAGCAAAATCAGATTCAATTTTGGTATTAGAAGATTTAGTGTTATCTTCGCCAAAAACTAAAGAATTTAAGTCTATTTTAGCGGACTTAAAATTAGAAAATGATAAAGTATTGATGATTTTAGGTTCACAGAATGACAATGTTTATTGGTCTTCTCGTAACCTTGGAAGAATTAAAGTTGTTACAGCTGAGTCAGTTAACACTTATGATGTGTTAAATGCGAAAAAAGTTGTTTTAGCAGAAAGTTCTATTGAAGTTATCGAAAAGATTTTAAACTAATTGATGATGAAAACAATAATCAAAAAGCCGTTAATTACGGAAAAAGCTACAGCGGCTGGTGAAAAATTCAACCGTTTTACTTTCGAAGTTGATAAAAAGGCAAATAAGATTGAAATAAAAAAAGCTGTCGAAAAATTGTATTCAGTACACGTTACAGATGTACGTACATTAAACTATGGCGGTGGAAAATCCTCTGTTAAATATACAAACAAAGGTATCGTTGAGCAACCAAACAACCCTTGGAAAAAAGCGGTTGTGACAATTGCAGATGGAGAAACGATTGATTTATTTACTAATTTCTAAGTAAGTTTTAAGAATGAGTCTTAAAAAATTTAAGCCTACAACTCCAGGGCAAAGACACAAGATCAACAGTGATTACAAAGAAATCACTACGAATACTCCAGAAAAGAGTTTAGTAGTTGGTATCAGTAAAAATGGAGGTCGTAATAATGACGGTAGAATGACCATGCGTTACATTGGAGGTGGTCACAAACAAAAATACCGTATTATTGATTTTAAAAGAGATAAAGTTGATGTGCCAGCTACGGTAAAAACTATCGAGTACGATCCAAATCGTACAGCTCGTATTGCTTTATTATTCTATGCAGATGGTGAAAAACGTTATATCGTTGCACCAGACGGATTAAAAGTTGGAGATACTGTTGTATCCGGAAAAACTGCAGCTCCAAACGTAGGTAATGCACTTTTCTTAAGTGACATTCCATTAGGTACAGTAATTCATAATATTGAATTAAAACCTGGTAAAGGAGGATCTATTGCTCGTGGTGCTGGAACTTATGCACAACTGAACGCTCGTGATGGTAAGTATGCTATCGTTAAAATGCCTTCTGGTGAAACTAGATTGATTTTGACAACTTGTATGGCAACTATCGGATCAGTATCTAATTCTGAACATAACTTGGTAGTATCAGGTAAAGCTGGTAGATCACGTTGGTTAGGTAGACGTCCACGTGTACGTGGTGTAGTGATGAACCCAGTAGATCACCCAATGGGTGGTGGTGAAGGTAGAAATGCCGGAGGACACCCAAGATCTCGTAATGGTGTTCCTGCTAAAGGTTACAAAACTCGTGATAAAAAGAAATATTCAGATAAATTAATTATCGAAAGAAGAAAAAAATAATTAGGATATGAGTCGTTCGTTGAAAAAACCACCATTCGTACATTACAAACTTGTAATGCGAGTGGATGATGCAAAAGCTAAAGATAGCAAAGCGGTGATCAAAACATGGTCTCGTGCATCGACAATTACTCCAGACTTCGTAGGTTTAACTTTTGCTGTACATAATGGTAATAAGTTCATTCCTGTGTTTGTTACAGAAAACATGGTAGGTCACAAGTTAGGTGAGTTTTCACCAACTCGTAATTTCCGTGGGCATGGAGCGAATAAAAAAGATAAGAAAAGATAGAATTTTTAAATAGCAAAAAATGGGTGCTAGAAAACGTTTGAGAGCTGAGAATTTAAAGCAGGAAAGATCAACAATGGCCTTTGCTCGCTTAAATGATTCTCCAATTGCTCCAAGAAAGATGAGATTAGTTGCCGACTTAGTAAGAGGTGTTGAAGTGAATAAAGCTTTAAACATTTTGCAACACAACTCAAAAAATGCTTCTGTAAGTTTAGGCAAATTATTGCGTTCTGCAATTGCTAACTGGGAGCAAAAAAATGAAGGAAAGAGTATCGAAGAAGAAACTTTGGTAGTTAAGTCTATTGAAGTTGGTGGAGGTGCAATGTTGAAAAGAATTCAACCTGCTCCACAAGGTAGAGCTCATAGAGTAAGAAAAAGATCAAACCACGTTACTGTAGTAATTGACGGTAAAAATTAAGATAGGATAATGGGACAAAAAACAAATCCAATTGGAAATAGACTTGGTTTTATTCACGGATGGGAATCAAACTGGTACGGAGGAAATGATTACAGAGACAAAATTGTTGAAGATGATCAAATTCGTAAGTATTTAAATGCACGTCTATCAAGAGCTAATATTTCAAAAATTATAATTGAAAGAACGCTTAAACTTGTTACTGTAACTATCAATACTGCACGTCCAGGAGTTATTATTGGTAAAGGTGGTCAAGAAGTTGATAAGTTAAAAGAAGAGTTAAAGAAAATAACGAAAAAAGAAATCCAAATCAATATTTTCGAGGTGAAACGTCCAGAATTGGATGCTCGTTTAGTTGCGGATGGAATTGCTCGTCAAATCGAAGCTCGTATTTCTTTTAGAAGAGCAATTAAAATGTCAGTAGCGAGTACAATGCGTATGGGAGCGGAAGGAATCAAAGTTAAGATTTCTGGACGTTTGAATGGTGCAGAGATGGCTCGTTCTGAAATGATTAAAGATGGACGTACTCCGTTACATACGTTCAGAGCAGATATCGATTATGCGATATCAGAAGCACATACAACTTACGGTCGTTTAGGTATCAAGGTGTGGATATGTAAAGGCGAAGTTTATGGAAGAAGAGATCTTTCTCCAAATGTTGGAATGTCTGCATCTTCAGCTGGTAAAACAGGTGGAGCTCCAAACAGAAAACAAGTAGGAAAAAGAAAGAAAAAATAATAAGGACAGTAAAATTTTCGAAAGATGTTACAGCCAAAAAGAACCAAATTTAGAAGAGTACAAAAGGGAAGAAACAGAGGGTTAGCTCATAGAGGTAGTACCGTAGCTTTCGGATCTTTTGGACTTAAAACTTTGGAGCCAGCATGGATTACTTCTCGCCAAATTGAGGCATCACGTATCGCGGTTACGCGTTATATGAAACGTGAAGGAAAAGTGTGGATTAGAATATTTCCTGATAAACCAGTTACATCGAAACCGGCTGAGGTTCGTATGGGTAAAGGAAAAGGAGCTCCAAGTCACTGGGTAGCAGTAATCAAACCAGGGCGTATAATATTCGAAGCGGACGGTGTCCCTTACGAAACTGCAAAAGAAGCACTTCGTTTGGCAGCACAAAAATTACCTGTAAAGTGTAAATTTGTTGTTCGTAACGATTATGTTGTACCAGGTAAATAGTATTTAATATGAAGCAGCAAGAAATCACAAAACTTTCAGTTGATAACTTGAAGAATCAAATCGCAGATACTTCTGAACAATTAGCAAAACTAAAATTAACACATAGTGTTGCTCCTTTAGAAAATCCGATTCATATTCGTAAGGTTAGAAAGACAATCGCTAGATTGCAAACTGAATTGACAAAACGTGGAACACAAGCTTAGTTGCTTGTTTAATTAAGAAGTTAGCTTATATGGAAAAGCGTAATTTAAGAAAAGAACGTATAGGGATAGTAGCAAGCGATAAGATGGATAAATCTATCGTAGTTTCTGTAGAAAGAAAGGTGAAACACCCTAAATATGGTAAGTTCGTAAAAAAAACTACTAAATTTGTAGCCCACGATGAGAACAATGATTGCCATCAAGGTGATACTGTTCGCATTATGGAAACCAGACCTTTGTCGAAATCAAAGAACTGGAGATTAGTAGAAGTAATTGAAAGAGCTAAATAATTTTTAGTAATGATACAACAGGAATCAAGACTTGCAGTAGCGGATAACTCCGGAGCAAAAGAAGTATTGTGCATCCGAGTTTTAGGAGGTACAAAACGTCGTTATGCTTCAGTAGGAGATAAAATCGTCGTAGCTGTTAAGAGCGCAACGCCCTCTGGTGCCGTAAAAAAAGGATCGGTAGCTAAGGCGGTAATTGTAAGAACTAAAAAAGAAATTCGTCGTCAAGACGGTTCTTACATCCGTTTTGATGATAACGCATGCGTTATTTTAAATCAAGCGGGAGAAATGAGAGGTACTCGTATTTTTGGACCAGTAGCTAGAGAGTTAAGAGAAAACAATTATATGAAAATTGTTTCTTTAGCTCCAGAGGTACTTTAAATTAAGGTTAGTTATGCAACAGAAATTACACATTAAAGTTGGTGACACCGTTAAAGTATTAAGCGGTGAGTCAGTTGGTCAAGAAGGAAAAATCCTTACGATCGACAAGAAAAAAATGCGTGCAGTAGTTGAAGGCGTAAATATGATTAAACGTCATACAAAACCAAGTGCTGCAGATCCTCAAGGTGGAATTGTTGAAAGAGAAGCTTCTCTTCACATTTCAAATTTGATGGTAGTTCATAACGGAGTTGCTTCACGCATCGGACGTAGAATGAATGATAAAGGTAAATTAGTTCGTTATTCAAAAAAGTCAGGGGAGGAGATTAAGTAATGAGTTATACACCAAGACTTCAAGAAAAGTATCGCCACGAAATTATCGCTGGTCTTACTGAAAAGTTCGGGTACAAAACAGTAATGAAAGTACCTAGACTTCAGAAAATCGTATTAAGCCAAGGTATGGGTGATGCGGTTGCTGATAAAAAGTTAATTGATAGTGCAGTTCAAGATTTATCTAGAATTGCTGGTCAAAAAGCTGTTCAAACTCTTTCTAAAAAAGATGTTTCTAACTTTAAATTAAGAAAAGGAATGCCGATTGGAACGAAAGTTACTTTGCGTGGTGAGAAAATGTATGATTTTTTAGATCGTTTTATTTCCGTAGCTTTGCCAAGAACTAGAGATTTCAGAGGTATTAGTCCAAAAGGATTTGATGGTAGAGGAAACTTCAACTTAGGAGTAAAAGAACACATCATTTTCCCAGAGATTGATATTGATAAAGTTAATCGTATTCTAGGAATGGACATCACTTTTGTTACAACAGCAGATAGTGATGAAGAAGGTAAAGCATTGTTGGATGCATTTGGTTTCCCATTCACTAAAAAATAAGTAGAAATGGCAAAAGAATCAATGAAAGCGCGTGAGCGCAAAAGAGAAAGATTAGTAGTGAGATACTCTAAAAAAAGAGCTGAGTTGACTAAAGTTTTAAAGTCAACTTCAGAATCTGAAGAAATTCAAGCTGCTAAATGGGATGCTATGTTAGCTATTCAAAAATTGCCTGCAAATTCTTCTAAAATTCGTGTTCATAACCGTTGTGGTTTGACAGGAAGACCAAGAGGATATATGCGTCAATTTGGAATCTCTCGTGTAACATTTCGTGAAATGGCATTGTCTGGTAAAATACCAGGTGTTAAAAAAGCTAGTTGGTAATTAAAGAATATTAGGAAAGATATGAATACAGATCCTATAGCAGATTTTCTTACGCGTATCCGTAATGCAAATTCGGCACGTTTGAAAATGGTTGAAATTCCTAGTTCGAATGTAAAAAAAGCGATGACTGAGATTTTATTTAATCAAGGTTACATCACGAATTACAAATTCGAAGAGGATAATAAACAAGGAATAATTAAAATAGCTTTAAAGTATAACCAATCGACAAAAGTTCCTGCAATTACAAAATTGGAGAGAGCTTCAAAACCAGGATTGAGAAAATACTGTGGTGCAGAAACGTTACCACGTGTTTTAAATGGTCTTGGAATAGCGATTATTTCTACTTCTAAAGGTATTATTACAGACAAAGAAGCAAAAAACCATAACATAGGCGGAGAAGTTTTATGTTATGTATATTAATCTTTAAGTAAAGTTAAAATGTCAAGGATAGGTAAATCCCCAGTTAACATCCCGAGTGGAGTAAACGTAAAGTTAGACGGTAACATTGTTACTGTTAAAGGTTCAAAAGGTGAATTGACACAAACTATTGATGATTGTGTTAAATTAACAGTTGAAGAAAACCAAATAACTTTCAACCGCGAATCGGACTCACCAGTACATAGAGCTAAACATGGTTTATACCGTGCGTTAATTCAGAATATGGTTGTTGGAGTTTCAGAAGGGTATAAAAAGGAATTAGAAGTAATAGGTGTAGGTTACCGTGCAAGTGCAACAGGACAAATGTTGGACTTATCATTAGGTTATTCACATCCTATTGTAATTGAAATTCCTTCAGAAATTAAGGTATCTGCAGATACTCAAAAAGGTAAAGCTCCAGTGGTAACATTAGAGTCTTATGATAAACAACTTTTGGGTCAAGTAGCAGCCAAAATTCGTTCCCTTCGTAAACCAGAACCTTACAAAGGTAAAGGTGTTCGTTATTCAGGTGAAGAAGTAAGAAGAAAAGCTGGTAAAGCTGCAGGTAAAAAATAAAAGTTAACATCATGGCATTTAGTAAAATAAATAGAAGAGCTAAGATTAAAAGAAGAATCAGAAAAAGAATAACTGGTTCTTCAAAAACACCAAGATTATCTGTTTTCAGAAGTAACAAGCAAATATATGCACAGTTAATTGATGATACAACAGGTAAAACATTGGTGTCTGCATCTTCATATAAAAACAAAGCTGTTGCGTCTAAAAATAAATTAGAGCAAGCAGGAATTGTTGGTAAAGAAGTTGCTGAAAAAGCAATAAAAGCTGGAGTGGAAAGCGTAGTATTTGACCGTAATGGTTATTTATACCACGGAAGAGTTAAATCATTAGCTGACTCTGCAAGAGAAGGCGGACTTAAATTTTAAAAGATGGCAGCACAAATATTAAATAAAGTAAAAGCTTCTGATATTGAGTTAAAAGATAAGCTAGTTGCTGTAAACCGTGTTACGAAAGTAACAAAAGGTGGTCGTAATTTCACATTTTCTGCTATCGTAGTAGTAGGTGATGAACACGGTATCGTTGGACACGGTTTGGGTAAAGCGAAAGAAGTAACTGAAGCTATTACAAAAGGTATTGAGGATGCTAAAAAGAACTTAATTAAAGTTCCAATTTTAAAAGGTACAGTACCGCATACTCAAAAAGGTAAATTCGGTGGAGCTGAAGTATTACTTAAGCCAGCATCTGTTGGTACTGGTGTAATCGCAGGTGGTGCGATGCGTGCAGTATTAGAAAGTGTTGGAGTACACAATGTACTAGCAAAATCTCAAGGATCATCTAATCCTCATAATGTTGTTAAAGCTACTATGGATGCATTGTCTCAAATGAGAGATGCTGTTACAGTTGCTAGACAAAGAGGAATTACAATTGATCAAGTGTTTAATGGTTAATAGAATTTTATTATGGAAACTATAAAAATAAAAAACGTAAAAAGTGCTATTAAACGACCTGGAGATCAAAAGGCTACGTTAATAGCGCTAGGATTTAGAAAGTTGAATCAAACTGTTGAGAAAGAAGCAACTCCTCAAATCCTTGGTATGATAAAAAAAGTGCAACATCTTATCAAAGTTGTTGAGTAATACTTAAAATAATTAGCAATGAATTTACAAAATTTAACTCCTGCAAAAGGTTCTGTTAAGAAAGTAAAAAGAATCGCACGTGGTCAAGGTTCTGGACACGGTGGTACTTCTACAAGAGGACATAAAGGAGCAAAATCAAGATCTGGTTATAAAACTAAGATAGGATTTGAAGGTGGGCAAATGCCTCTTCAAAGACGTGTACCTAAATTCGGATTTAAAAATATAAACCGAGTTGAGTATAAAGCAATCAATTTAGATATTATTCAATCTTTAATTGAACGTAAAAATATTACAGATGTTAATCCTGAAATATTGCGTGAAAATGGATTGGTTTCTAGAAACGAACTAGTAAAAATATTAGGTCGTGGAGAGTTAAAATCTAAAGTAAACATTACCGCTCATAAATTTTCTACTACTGCAAAATCAGTTATTGAAGAAAAAGGTGGTATTTGTTCAGAAATTTAATTAACTTTGCCAACATTTTTTTAAATAATGAAACGTTTTATACAGAATATTAAAAATATCTGGAAAGTTGAAGAATTGAGAAAGAGGATTTTATTGACTCTTTCTCTAATTCTTATATACAGAATCGGATCTTTTATCATTTTACCTGGTGTTAACTATGTAGCACTAGAGAGTCAAAAAGGTAAAGAAGGTGCTTTAGAAACCTTACTTTCTTTGTTTTCTGGTGGTGGTTTTTCAAATGCTTCTATTATGGCATTAGGAATTATGCCATACATTAGTGCTTCGATCATTATGCAATTATTAGGTATGGCTGTTCCGGCTGTTCAAAAAATGCAAAATGAAGGTGAGTCTGGAAGAAAACGTATCAATAATTATACTCGTATATTAACGATTGTTATTTGTGCATTGCAAGCTCCTAGTTATTTAACATTATATGTTGAAAAGAAAGGGGCTATGCCTATGGATCCGTCAACTTTTTGGTGGGCTCAAACAATAATGATTTTAATTGCGGGGTCAATGTTTGCTGTATGGTTAGGCGAAAGAATAACTGATAAAGGAATTGGTAACGGTATTTCGTTATTAATTACAGTTGGTATTTTAGCTCGTTTACCAGAAGCGTTTGTTGCAGAAATTGGAATGAAATCTAGTAATCTAATTATGATAGTTTTAGAAATAGTAGCCTTTATGCTAGTAATTCTGGGAACTATTATGATTGTTCAAGGAGTTCGTAAAATTCCTTTAAATACGGCAAAACGTGTTGTTGGAGCTCGATCAGTTGATGAGGCTGGAGCTAGAAGTTATTTACCTATAAAGGTAAATGCAAGTGGGGTAATGCCTATTATATTTGCACAAGCTATTATGACTATTCCTGTGATGTTATTGTCTGGTAAATCTGGTGAATCAGGTTTCTTGTCGAGAACATTGGGAGACATTTATAGTGTAAGTTATAATTTATTATTGGCAGTATTAATTATTGTTTTTACGTATTTCTATACTGCAATAATGATCAATCCTAGAAAAATTGCAGATGACTTGAAAAGAAGTGGAGGATTTATCCCAGGTGTTAGACCAGGAGAGGATACTGCTGAATTTATTGATGTTTTAGTGTCAAGAATTACTTTTCCAGGTTCATTATCATTAGCGATTATTGCTATTTTACCTGCTATAGCACATATAGTTGGCGTAAATAGCGCTTTCGCAATGTTTTTTGGTGGTACATCAGTTTTGATTATGGTTGGTGTTGTTTTGGATACTTTACAACAAATTGAATCTTATTTATTAAATCGTCACATGGATGGTTTAATGGAAGGGACAAAGGTTAGAGGTAGAAGAACTGAAAACGAATTATCAGGATTATAAAAGATGGCTAAACAGACTTCGATTGAACAAGATGGGGTAATTACAGAAGCTTTATCTAATGCTATGTTTAGAGTAGAATTAGAAAATGGTCATGTGGTTACAGCACACATATCCGGAAAGATGAGAATGTTTTACATAAAAATTCTTCCTGGTGACCGTGTGAAAGTGGAGATGTCTCCTTATGATTTAACAAAAGGTAGAATATCTTTCAGATATAAATAGGAATTTCTTAAAAGAAATAAAGATGAAAGTAAGAGCTTCAGTAAAAAAACGTTCTGCAGACTGCAAGATCGTTAAGAGAAAAGGTAGAGTTTATGTGATTAATAAAAAGAATCCTAAACTTAAACAAAGACAAGGGTAAAATTTAAAAGTATGGCACGTATTGCAGGTATAGATTTACCAAAAAACAAAAGAGGTGTAATCGGTTTGACTTACATCTATGGTATTGGTCGCAGCACAGCGGCAAAGATCTTGAAAACTAATAATATTGATGAAAATATTAAAGTTCAAGATTGGAATGATGATCAATTAGCAGCTATTCGTAACACAATGGGTGAAATTAAAGTTGAAGGTCAGTTACGTTCTGAAGTTCAATTAAATATCAAACGTTTGATGGATATTGGTTGTAATAGAGGGATTCGTCACCGTGCTGGTTTACCATTAAGAGGTCAAAGAACTAAAAACAACTCTCGTACAAGAAAAGGTAAAAGAAAAACAGTTGCGAACAAGAAAAAAGCAACTAAATAATAAGTAGAGATGGCAAAGTCAAATCAAAAAAAGAAGAAGAATGTTAAAGTAGATGCTACTGGTGAAGCGCATATCAATGCTACCTTCAACAATATCATTATTTCTTTAACTAACAACGCTGGTCAAGTTATTTCTTGGTCATCGGCTGGAAAAATGGGTTTTAGAGGATCTAAAAAGAATACTCCTTATGCTGCACAAGTTGCTGCTGAAGACTGTTCAAAAGAAGCTCATGACTTCGGATTACGTAGAGTAAAAGTTTTCGTTAAAGGTCCTGGAGGAGGACGTGAGTCTGCAATACGTTCAATCCATAATTCAGGAATAGAAGTAACTGAAATCGTTGATGTTACTCCAATGCCTCATAATGGTTGTCGTCCTCCGAAAAGAAGAAGAGTATAGTAATAAAAAGAGAGCAAAGATTATCGAAGGAAAGCCTTAATTCATAATATCTCTTTATAATTTAAATTAAAATGGCAAGATACACAGGTCCAAAATCAAAAATTGCACGTCGTTTCCGAGATCCTATTTTCGGTCCTGATAAAGCATTAGAAAAAAAAGCGTACGGTCCAGGACAACATGGTCCAAACAAACGTAGAGGAGGTAAAACTTCTGAGTATGGTATTCAGTTAACTGAAAAACAAAAAGCTAAATACACATACGGAATTTTAGAGAAGCAATTTTCTAATATGTTTGAAAAAGCATCTAGAATGAAAGGTATTACTGGTGAAAATTTATTACAATTATGTGAATCTCGTCTAGATAATACTATTTTCCGTCTAGGAGTTTCTCCAACACGTAGTGGTGCTCGTCAGTTAGTTTCTCACCGTCACATTACTGTAAATGGTGAAGTACTTAATATTCCATCTTACAATGTTAAAATTGGTGATGTAATTGGAGTTCGTGAGAAATCTAAATCATTGGAGGTTATTTCAAATTCATTAGCTTCTAATAACAAGAAATACGATTGGTTAGATTGGAATACTTCTGATATGACTGGTAGAATGCTAAGCGTTCCATCTCGTGAGATGATACCAGAAAATATCAAAGAACAGTTAATCGTCGAATTATATTCTAAATAATAAATAAGCATTAACATGGCAATTCTTGACTTCCAAAAACCTGATAAGGTTATCATGATTCAGTCCGATGAGCATCAAGGACAGTTTGAATTCCGTCCGCTTGAACCGGGCTATGGTATCACAGTTGGTAATGCATTACGTCGAATTTTGCTTTCTTCATTAGAAGGATTTGCAATTTCGTCTGTACGTATTGAAGGTGCTGATCACGAGTTTACTACAATTAAAGGAGTTGTTGAAGATATTACTGAAATCATTTTGAATTTAAAACAAGTTCGTTTTAAACAACAAATTGAAGGTACTGACACAGAAACTGTTGTTGTATCTATTTCTGGTCAAAATAAATTGACTGCTGGAGATTTAGGTAAATTTACTTCTGCATTCCAAGTTTTAAATTCTGATTTAGTAATTTGTAACATGGAGTCTTCAGTAAAATTGGATTTAGAACTTACGATCATTAAAGGACGTGGTTATATTCCTGCTGAAGAAAATAAATTAAACAATACTCCTTTCGGAACTATTTTTGTTGATTCAATTTTTACACCGATAAAAAATGTAAAATTTGCGGTTGAAAACTACCGTGTAGAGCAAAAAACAGATTACGAAAAATTAGTATTAGACATTGTTACTGATGGATCTATTCATCCAAAAGAAGCTTTGAAAGAAGCCGCTAAAATTTTAATTCATCATTTTATGTTGTTTTCAGATGAGAGAATAACATTGGATAGTGAAATTAAAGCAGATTCTGAAGAGTTTGATGAAACATCTTTGCACATGCGTCAATTGCTTAAAACAAAATTAGTTGATATGGATTTATCTGTACGTGCTTTGAATTGTTTAAAAGCTGCTGATGTTGAAACATTAGGTGATTTGGTATCATACAATAAAAACGATTTATTGAAATTCCGTAATTTTGGTAAAAAATCTTTAACTGAGTTAGAAGACTTAGTGGATAATAAAGGTCTTACTTTCGGAATGAATGTTGCCAAATACAAATTGGATAAAGATTAGAACCGAATTAAAATATTGAAATGAGACACGGTAAAAAAAATAATCATTTAGGTAGAACTGCTTCACATAGAGCAGCTATGCTATCTAACATGGCTTCTTCTTTGTTGTTGCACAAACGTATTAATACTACTGTTGCAAAAGCAAAAGCTCTTAGAGTTTATGTTGAGCCAATTTTAACAAAATCTAAAACAGATTCTACGCATTCAAGAAGAAATGTTTTTAGTTTACTTCAAAATAAAGAAGTTGTAACAGAATTATTCAGAGAAATTGCTCCAAAAATTGCTGACCGTCCAGGTGGATACACTCGTATCATTAGAACAGGTTACCGTTTAGGTGATAATGCTGAAATGTGTTTGATCGAGTTAGTAGAT
>JACOTM010000087.1 GCA_016178305.1 Flavobacteriia bacterium
ACTTCTTTATCTTTTCATTAATCTAAAACTTTTTTTCAACATCTCGCTCGTTAGCGGGGTGCAAAGGTAATCAAACTTTTTATTCTCGCAACACTTTTTTAATTTATTTTTTAAAAAATTTTTTGATCGTTTTTATTACACTTTTATTTCAAAAACAAAACTAATTACTCAACTTAATCCCTGCTCGTTTGCGGGGTGCAAAAGTAATCATTTTTTTTTACTCTCCCAACTTTTTTTTCGTTTATCTTGAAAAAAATCCTAAGTTTTGTTTTACTTTGTTATTTCAATTTTTGTTTGCTAACCGTTGTAAGCGGTGGCAAAGATAGGTACTCTTTTTGAATTCGTAAGCGTTTTAAACAATCTTTTTTTAATAAATTTAATACTTAACTATAATGCACTTAAAACTTGGGGTTTATAAATTGTTTTTTTTTTAGAATCTTTCATTTTTATATCATAATAACCTGAGTTCGATTATTATTTTACCGTCAGATTTTAAAAAATTAAGATAGACAAGGCCTATTTTATTGGTTTAGCGGGCTAAATCAATAAATCGCAACGATGGATATTTTAATTCTTTAAAAAGCAAATTCTATCTTTTCACTTCTAAATGCAAAATTTTAATCGAACTCAGGTTAATAAATAAAATTCTTTCTTTAACCTTATTGTTTACTTGAGTTTTTAATCCTGAAAAAACGATTTGAACACTTAAATTCACCGACAATTAAATTTTATTATAATTGCCACCCAGAAGATAATATATTTAATACACCTAATTAGTTTGGACTCTATAAAATGAAAAAAGGCATAATCTTATTGAATTATGCCTTTTTCCCTGGAATATATTTAAATTAGTCTTGTATCCACTTGTCATTTCTCATTTCACCTAAAACAGAAACTTCTTTAGTTCTTGAATAATCTTCAACCGCCAAAAGCATTTGCTCTTTCGTGTCTCTTCTAACCAAAATACCATTACCACCTTGATTTTTCACCTCTATATAAAAACCATCACGCAATTTTGCTGGTTTTGTTGCCGGTCTACCCATCTTTATTTATATCAAATTTCTCTAAAGATAGGGCGAATTTTTTTATTTATTACTATTTTTTATGATTTTTTAAGAAAGTAAATGCATTCTTATTTATATTCTTTCTAAAAAAGTCGCTTGTTTCGTAACATTCAATCTCAATAAATTCCAATTAATCAATCGAACAAGTATATATTCAAATGTCTTTCTAGGTAAGTTTACTTTTTTATAAATTTGATTCAAAGAAATTAAGGATGAATCCGCTATAATATCTAATACTCGTTTTTCATCGAGACTCAATAATGGAACAATATTATTGTGCTTTTGAAACTTCCATACTTTTACTAAAATAGATGATGCTTTCAGGTTTTCATTTTCAACTCTTACATAAGGTGTATATTTGCTCAATTTGTTTTTCACTGTTATTCCTTTTGTTAAACTTTCAGAGATATCAAGTTCTACAACCAATCGAAAACCTTCCTCTTTGACATGTTCAACAATAATTATTTCTGGTTGAATCTGAGTCTTAATAGCTTTATTTAATTCTTTTAAAACAGAAGTAGGTTCAATACCTTTAATTTTCCCTTTTCTTGATTTTCCTATTTGAATAATTCCTCCTGATGTGTTAGCAAAAGCAACAATCGTTTCTATTATTTCATCTACAAAATCTATGTTTTCAAAAAGAACAACTTCTTTCTCTTCTTTATTTACAATCATTTTTGACTGTTTAACTGTTCCAAATCTCCCAAGCTTTTAGCGCTTGATGCTTCAACATGGCTTCACCATTTAATACAGTAGCACCATTTTTTTTTGAGTTTCTTAAAAATTCAGTTTCACTTGGGTTGTAAATTAAATCTATTACCAAATGTTCTTTCGTTAAAAATTGAAAAGGGAAATCTAATACTACATTTATATCTGGGAAAGTTCCTACTGGTGTGCAATTAACAATTACTTTACACGCATTAAGCATCAAATCATTGATATCTTCGTATGAATACTGTTTATTTCCTTGTGGTTTTCGACTAATTGAAATTACATCAACTCCTAAACTTTTAAAAATGTACGTCACTGCTTTTGACGCCCCACCTGTTCCAAGAACCAAAGCTCTTTCATGCTTGTTTGTTAAAAATGGTTTTATCATTTGATGAAAGCCATAAGCATCTGTATTATGACCTATTTTTTGATTTCCTTTAAATTGAATTACATTTACAGCACCTATTGACTGAGCTTCATCTGAAATTTCATCTAAAAAATCAATAATCTGCACTTTATAGGGTATCGTAACATTCAATCCCTCGATTTCGTTACTATTAAAAAGCGATTCAACCTCATTTACAGTTGCTAACTCATAGTTATTATATTCTCCATCAATTTTTTCTTTTGAAAAGAATTCTGTAAAAAAAGTTTTTGAAAAAGAATGACTTAATGTTTTACCTAACAACCCGAATTTACGCATTTCTTTTTGCTGACTTAGATTTAACAAAACTTATTATCATTGGTAGAACAGAAATAAAAATAATTCCTAAACAAACTTTTTCAACGTTATCTTTAATCCAAGTAATATTTCCAAGAAAATAACCTGCCAAGGTTAAGCTAAAAATCCACAAAAAACCACCAAAAACATCGAACAAGAAAAATTTTCGATAATTCATCTTTCCTATTCCAGCTGCAAAGGGCGTAAATGTTCTAACTAAAGGAACAAATCTAGCCATGATAATAGCTTTAGTTCCATTTTTCTCAAAAAAAAGTTCTGTTTTTTCTAAATATTCCTTTTTCACTAAAGGACGCCCCTTAATTTTCCAATTAAAAACTCCTAATCCTAATTTTCTACCAATCCAATAATTAACATTATCTCCTAAAACAGCAGCTATAGTCAACAATGACAACAATAAAACAATATTTAATTCTCCCGGTTCACCACTTAGACTTGGTGCGGCAAATAATCCGGCTGTAAACAATAACGAATCTCCTGGTAAAATAGGCATTACAACCAACCCTGTTTCAATAAAGATTACTAAAAATAATACAAAATAAATTGCGCTTTGATATTCTTGTACAATCCAAGGAAAGTCCAAATGAATAATGTGTTGAAATAATTCTATCATCTGGTAAAAATAAGAAGAAGTCCGAAATTTTAATAAATCTAAAGTAATTAATTATCAAAACTAATTTGTTTACTTTATTTTGATAAAAAAAACTATATTCAATCGAGAAATAATTTGTTTTATTTCAGTTAATTAAAAATCTCTATCAATAAATTTCTAATTGATTATCAAATTTTTCTATCCACTCAATGATTCCTCCGGAAAGAAAAAATAAATTTGTAAAACCGAATTCTTTTTCCAGATAATTCGTAGAAGCTTCTGCTCTTCTTCCTGTTTTACACATTATCACAACTCTACCTTCTCTTGGAATCTCAACTTGCCTTTGATTCAATTCGCCCATCGGAATATGTATTGAAATTATCGTGCAAATATTTCTTTCGTAAGATTCACGAATATCAATAACTGTAATCTCTTCACTACTCAATAGGGCTTCTTTTAACTGACTTGTTGTAATATATTGCATGCTAAATTACTTTTAGCCAAATTTACAAAAAGCATTTTATTTTTCAATATCAGAATTAAGCGAACTCTTTAAATCCAAAACCTTTTTATTCTCCCAATCCTAGTTTAACAATTGTGCTTTTCAGAATTAATTGTATCTTTAGATAAAGATTACTAACTTGAAAAAAATTACTAAATACATTCTTATATTATTCCTTTTTTGCTATTTAACCAATAATAGTATTGCTCAACATATCATTCATTTAAGTCAAAAAACAAATCATGTTGCTATTGAACAAGGAAAATTATCTTTCTGGGAAGATCAATATCATACTAAAATTGCTTACAATAATTACGTTAATTTTAACCTCAATTTCAAAACGCTTCAAACCAAACAACCTAATTTTGGATTTACCCCAAATGATGTTTGGTTTCAATTTAAATTATCGAATTCATCTAAATTAAAAAATAATTTTCTACTTAAAATTAATAATCCAAACTTAGATAAAGTAGAATTGTATAAAGTTTTTAAAAATCGTCTGAAATTTATGTCAATTACTGGAGATTTGATTAATTTTCAACAAAGGCCTTATAAAAACAGAATTTTAACTTTACCAATTCAACTAAATCCGAAAGAAAAAGTAATTTACGTCTTAAAAATTAATAATGGAACTGAGCATTTTAATTTTAGTTTAGATTTAGTTACGGGAAAAAGATTTAACAAATTAGTTTACATCCAACAATATTTTTTAGGTGCTTTTTTTGGAATTCTCCTCTTTACATTAATGTTTAATATTGTAGTAGGATTTTTCATTAAAGAGAAAACATCTTTGTATTATTGTCTCTATATTTCCGCTTTTATTGTTCTTCAGTTTTCTATATTAGGCTTTGCGAAAGAATATCTTTGGCCAAACAATTCTTATCTTTCAAATCATATTAATCCAATTAGTGCTACAATTTCAATTATATTTTTACTAAAATTTTGCATGCATTATTTAAATACAAAAACATTTATACCTCGAATAAATATAATTTTAAAATACACTCAATATCCTTTAATTATAAACTTATTGATTGCATTTCTTCCAACTTCTTTTTGTTACACTTCTTCGATTATAATCATTAACGCAATAACTTTAATATTAAACATCTTTATTATTGGTGTTGCTTTATACGCTATTTACAGAAAATATCGTCCTGCAAAAATTTTCTTTTTAGCTTTCTTTGTCTTGTTTATATCTGTCTTTGCATTTATATTAAAAAATTTCGGTATAATTCCTTCGAATCCTTTTACAGATTATGGTTTACAATTTGGATCAATTGTTGAAGCAATCCTATTAACCTTTGGTATAATCATTCGGTTTAAAAATGTATTAGAGCAAAATTATGAGCACATTCTTGAATTAAACTTATTAAAAGATGAAACAAATGCTCAATTAGAATTCAAAGTCAAAACAAGAACAGCAGAAATTGAATTTCAAAAAAAGGAGATTGAGGAAAAAAACAAAGAAATTATCAGTAGTATTTCTTATGCAAAAAGAATCCAAGAAGCAATATTACCACACGAAGAATATATGAATTCGCTCCTTGAAAAATGGGCTTTGATTTATGAACCTAAAGATATTGTAGCAGGTGATTTTTACTGGATTAACGCTCAAATTTATCAAAATGAAAAGTGGATTTACTTTGCGGTAGCAGATTGTACAGGACATGGAGTTCCTGGAGCAATGATGAGTGTGTTGTGTTACAATGCTTTGAACACAAATTTATTAAAATTAAATTCCCCAAACACTAGTGAATTATTAGAAAAAACAAGCCAGCAAATCAAAGAAAATCTTTCAAATTCGGCTTCAAATGTAATGGATGGAATGGATATTTCTGTCTGTTGTTACAATTCAACTTCAAAAATGCTTTATTGGTCTGGGGCTAATAATCCTTTGTTGATTCTAAGAAATCACGAAATCATTGAAATAGCACCAACAAAAAAACCAATTGGAAACAGTTATTCGAATGAACCTTTTGCTCAACATGCTATTCAACTATTAAAACAAGATACATTAATCATATTTAGTGATGGAATTACAGATCAATTTGGTGGAGATTTCAATAAAAAATATAAAAAATCAAAGCTTAAAGAAACTTGTTTGAATTCATTTCATTTAAACATTTACGATAAAAAAGAATTTATTTTCCAATCATTCAACGATTGGAAAAATAAAGAAGAACAAATAGATGATGTTTGCTTATTGCTTGTCGAAATTTGCTAATCGCCTTCGGTTTTATATTTTTGTTAAATGAAGATTAAATTAGTTTGTATTGGGAAGACTGGAAAAGAATTTTTAATTTCTGGTGAAAATGAATATTTGAAGCGATTAAAACATTATGTACCTGTTGAACGTATTGAAATTCCAGATTTAAAAAACACTAAAAAATTAACTATTGAGCAAATCAAAGAATTAGAAGGAAAAGAAATTTTATCCAAAGTAAGTATAGGAGAACAATTAATTTTATTAGATGAAAGAGGTAAAATTTTTTCTTCTGTTGAATTCTCTCAATTTCTTCAACAAAAATTCAATCAAGGTGGTCACGGATTAATATTTGTTATTGGAGGAGCTTATGGTTTCTCAGAAGAAGTCTATGCTTCAGCAACTTCTAAAATTTCACTCTCAAAAATGACTTTTTCACACCAAATGATTCGAATGATTTTCTTTGAACAAGTTTATCGCGCAATGACGATTTTAAAAGGAGAGCCTTATCATCATGAATAGCAATCTGAATAAATTAAAAAATCCTTATTTAGTATCTTGTTATTCGAAATATGCTTTTAAACTAAGGTCTAAGCTTTTAAAACTATGAGTTAGCGCACCTACAGAAATAAAATCTACTCCCGTTTCTGCGTAGGACCGAATAGTTTCCAAAGTAATTCCCCCTGAAGCCTCTACTTCAAAGTTATCTGGAATGATAGGAAGGACTTTACGAATTTCATCGGGCGTAAAATTATCCAACATAATTCGATCCACCATTCCAATAGACAATACTTCTTGCAATTCAGTTTCATTACGAACTTCTACTTCAATTTTCAATTTTTTATTTGTTTCTCGAAGATATTCGTTTGCGCGTTTAATTGCAGGAATCACTCCTCCTGCGTAATCAATATGATTATCTTTCAACATAATCATGTCATACAAAGCAAAACGATGATTGTGACCTCCTCCTATGCGAACTGCCCACTTTTCCATATAACGAATTCCTGGTGTAGTTTTTCGAGTATCTAATAATTTCGTAGAGCAACCATCCAATAAAGAAACAATCTTGTTTGTTTGCGTCGCAATTCCACTCATTCGTTGCATAAAATTTAAGACCAATCTTTCTGTTGCTAAAATAGAACGGGAACTTCCATGAACTTCAAAAACAATATCTCCAACTTTCACTTTTGTACCATCATTCAAAAAAACATTAACAACTAATGAAGAATCATATTTTTTGAAGATTTTTAATGCTAATTCTACACCAGCTAATATCCCGTCATCTTTTACAATCAATTTTGCATGACCTTTTGCGTTCTCAGGCACACAAGATAAAGAAGAATGATCTCCATCACCAATATCTTCTTTTAATGCATTTTCAATAATATTATCAATCATGTTACAAAATTACAACAAATGAAGAAATAAATGATTATTGAACTTTAAAAACCAGAGTTAAATTAGGACTTTTCAATTGTTAAACTTTCAATTTTAAAATCATTTCCTGATTTTTTAAATTGTATAGTCACTCTAAAACTTTCTGTTTTGCTAACATAAGTACCAATCGCAAAAGAACCATCAGCAGTTTCTTTTCCTTTGAACATAAATTTAAAAGAAGTAATGGGCTTTTTATTGAAAAAATCTTTCAAAACCAATGCTGCTTGTGATTGACTGTAAACCCCTTCATTCCCTAACACATTTAACAAGATTTTATCTTTTCCATAAGATACGATTCCCGAAGCATTTGAATCAGAAAAAGCAGATTCTATTCCTGCATAAGGGATTTCTGTCATTAGATTCAATGAGAATAACATTGTTGTCAAAAAGGAATAAAAAAAGCTCATATCTTTCTTAGTTTTCGAAACAAAAGCAAATATAATGCCTAAATGTTAATTTTTGCAAAATATAATACAAATAATTGATTTCGTTCCTGTTAACATTAACCATTATTTTTATCTTTTAGAAAAGAAATCATTTTCTGAAAGGCTCTTCCTCTATGACTAATTAAATTTTTTTCTTCAATTGTCATTTCTGCAAAAGTTTTATCAAATCCATCAGGCAAAAATATGGGGTCATATCCGAAACCTAAAACACCGCGTTTTTCTGTAATAATTTGTCCTTCAACAATCCCTTCAAAACAATTCAATTCTCCATTAATTGATAATGCGATAACTGTTTTAAATCTAGCTTTACGATTTGTCTGCGTACTCAATTTTGTTAATACCAAATCCATATTTTTCGTATCACTCCTTTCTAATCCCGCGTATCTTGCTGAATAAACTCCTGGCTCACCATTTAATGAGTCAATTTCTAATCCGGTATCGTCTGCAAAACAGTTCATTGCAAATTTATCAACTATAAATTTCACTTTTTGCATTGCATTTCCTTCGATTGTCGGCGAAGTTTCGGGGATTTCACTCTCAAAATTAATATCTTTCAAACTCAATATTTCTATCGATTCAGGTACTATTTTTTGAATTTCAATCGCTTTATTTTGATTTGTTGTAGCAAATATTATTTTCATTTTTTTTATTTTTGAGGGAGTGAAAATAGAAAAATTGGATTTTATCCCTATTCATTATCTTCTAGCTTTACAAATCGCTAAAAAGATTTAAAAAATTACGTTTATTGGATTCGACTGAATAATTTTCAATTATTTTTTTTCTAGCATTTTCATGCATTTTTTTTGTTTCCTCGGGATTTTCTAATAAATAATAAAGGGCTTCATGCCATTGCTTTTCAGTTGAACATAAAAATCCATTTTTGCCATGGTCAATTATTTCATTATTTACGCCAATAGGAGAAGCAATTGCAGGAATTCCTAACGCCATATATTGCAATGCTTTAAATCCGCATTTGCCTTTTGCCCATTGATCATCAGTTAATGGCATTACTCCAATTGTAAATTGCATCAAATCTTCTATTTCTGTATCTTTTTCCCATTTTATAAATTTCAAATTTGGCATTTGAAATGTTGGCTCTTCATTTGATATAACACAAAATTCAAAATCAAATTCAATCGTTAATTTTTCAATAATTGGAACCAAGAAATCTAAATATTTCGCAGTTGTATGTGTACCTGTCCAACCAACTACTATTTTTTCTTGAAACTCAAAATGCTTATAAAATTTAGGATTATGATAATTTTCAGTATCTATCGTTGTTGGATTTATCTTAACATTTTCATTGAATTGTCTTGCATATTCGGCTAAATATTGATTCCCAACACTTATTTTTGCTGCCATTTTCATAATTCCATTGACTTTGGAATAACATTTCAATTTCTGAAATTTCGTGTTTGCTTCACTATAATTCGGCAACCAAATAGCATCATCAAAATCGTAAATTATTTTTTTTCGAAATAATTTAGCCAATATCCATTCTAAGAAAGGTGGGCCAACCGGCGCTACTTCTCTATGTATAAAAACATAATCATATTTTATTGCTTTAAATACTTGATAAAATCGAACGATAAAGGCCTTTAAAACACGACTTATTTTCGAAAAAGTATGACCTTCCCAATGTAATATTTCCCAAGTTTTTTCTGAATAAAATGAATTTAACGAATACTCAAAATCATTTTCAATCAAAATATCTAAATATTGTTCAAATCGAAATCGCTGCGACGGTGATTTTCCATGAGGATATGGCATGAATATGATAATAGCCTTTTTCTTCATTCCTTTAAGCCTCAACTAAACCACAATCAATAGCATTTAAAACCTCCATAATTCCAGCTTCTAAAGTTTTTAATTCTCGATTCAAAAGTGATTTCATCTTCGTAATATCTGGTTGTCTTCTTGTCATATCTCCATCTTCTAAAGGTGGTAAATAAACAATTTGAGAAGTCGAATTTGTCAATCTTATGATTATTTCTGCCAATTCTTTAATTGTAATTATTGAATCATTTCCTATATTGAAAATTTTATTTGCAAACGCTTCATTTTTCATAGCATTAACACAAGCTTCTGTATTATCATCGATATAGCAAAACGTTCGTGTCTGCAATCCATCTCCATACAAAGTAATGTCTTGATTTTTTAATGCTGCACGAATAAATTTAGACATCACAAAATCAGTTGATTGTTTTGGCCCATAAGTGTTGAAAAAACGAAAAATGGTATAATCTAAACCAAATTCTTGTTGATAAGATTTAAAATAAGACTCTCCAACATTTTTGACAACAGCATACGGCAATCTCGAATTCAAAGGTGTTGTGTGCTCATTTTGAGGTAAATGAACAGGTTCCCCATAAACTTCAGACGATGATGAATAAAAAACTCTTTTCACTCCTGTATTCTTAGATAAATCTAAAATATTTTTAATTCCTTGAATATCGTCCAAAACCATTTTAGGATTTTCTAAAGTTCTTTTGACTCCTACAACTGCTGCGTAATGGAATACATAATCAAATTGATAAGAACACATTATTGGAGATATATCGTGATAATTATTCACATCACATTTAATAAACTTACAATTCGGATGATTTGGAATATTAGAAACTTTACCTGTTAAAAAATTATCTACTAATACCACAAAATTACTTGGATCTTTTAATAATAAATCTGCTGTTGAACTTGGCACAAATCCAGCTCCGCCTGTAATCAATATTTTCATTTTAATGTCTTAAATTTTCAGTCACTATTCATGTAAAGATAAGGTTTTTGAATCATATAAGATACACAATGAAGATAAAATTTGAATGAAATCTGGGTTTATTAAACCCAATAAGCACCCTTAATAAAAGCAAGAGAAGTTCTAAGAACGTTTATTTAGATGTGCAAATTTCTAAATGTATCCAATAAAAAAATAACAAACCGATTTTTAGAGGCTATTTATTCCTTATATATTTTCATTAATTGATTCACATAATTTTTAATGTCATAATTTTGCGCATAGTTTTGTGCGTATCCACCAATTTCTTGTCGTTTAGATTCGTTTTCGAGTAATTCAATGATTTGGTTGGCGAGTATTTCAGGGTTTCTTTCTTGAAAAATGTAGCCATTTTTTCCATGTTCAATAATATCTCTATTACCTCCTGCATCTGTGCAAACGATTGGTAAACCTGCCGACATGGCTTCTAAGAGGACTAAACCAAAAGGTTCGTAAATGGCAGTGTGTAGGTATATTTTTGCATGTTTTAGAAAGTCTTCTGGGTGATCTACATTTCCATGTAAACTTACATTATCGCTCAATTTTAGGTCATCGATTTGATTTTGTAATTGTGCTCTATTTTTACCATCTCCTAAGATATCCAACGAAATTGAATAACCTTTTTGTTTTAATTCAGCAATTACATCAATGGCTAAGGATTGTCCTTTTTTATCCACTAAACTTCCAATATTGACTATTTTATTCTCTCTATGAGACATTCCAGAAATTTGAAAAACAGAAGTATTTATAGCGTTGTGTAACAAATCTGTTTGAAAATTAGAAGGAAGGTTTTTTTTGATGTAATTTTCTGTATCTTTTGATATTGCAATAAAGCGAGTAAAACTATTTCTATATGCTTTTGTCACTATTTTACGCTCGTACCAATTCGTAATGGTTTGTTTTATTTTATTTTTACTCAATTTGATTTTTTGGAATTGAATCATATTGTCATGAAAATGCACAATATGTTTTGTGCTTTTTAATCTTATTTGACTCAACACCATCTCACTCTCAAAAAGATGAGAATGAATTACATCTGGTTGAAATTGATTGATTAATGCTTGTAATTCTTTGATATTAATCTTGTTTTTTCCTTTTAAAGAAGGAACAACCGAACTTTTTATTACTTGATGATCAATCGTTTTCGATAAAAAAGAATAGGCATTTGTTTCGTGAAATGTCACTAATTTCAACTGAACTCCTTCCCGTTTTGACAGTTCAATGCTAGTATCCAAAACAATGCGTTCTGCACCTCCTTTTGCTAAACTGGGGATGATTTGTAGGATTTTCATTGGTTTTTTCTACAGATAAAAAAAACTGAACTTGCCCCTAATTTTGAATTTTTCGATTTAAACCATTGAGGATAATCTGGATAAGGATGTAAATATGGTTCTAAAATTTTCACAATTTCAAATTCTTTTGAAATAATTTTTTCCCAATTCGAAATCCTATAATGAAAAACATCATAATAAATTGATTGGGCACGAGGATAAGAATGTGACTTAATTCTAATTATTTTTATGAAGTTTTTTAGCAAATTTTTCAATTTAAAAAACCTAAAAAATTCATATATTTTTATATGAGTTGTAAATAATACCGTTGAAAACAAATTAATTAAAGCCATCGTTGCTGTAGGCATACCAATTATTAATATACCATCATCTTTCAATACGCGCTTCATTTCTCTTAATGATTGTTGTTCATCGGTTACATGTTCCAATACATGGGAAGAAAATACGATATCAAAATAATTATTATCTAAAGGTAAATTTTCAGCAAAACCTTTTATAATAATTTCATCTTTAATTAATGATTTTACATATCTCCCAACTCCATGCGCACCAGGATCTGGATCAATTCCTATGCATTCACAATTCAAATCTTCATCTGCCATTTGCATAGCATAACCAGAACCACATCCTACATCTAAAAATTTAGAATTTTCAGGAATTTCTTTTTTCAGCCATTTCCATTCTTCATCACGAATAATTTGCTGATTTTTTTCAACTTGTTCCTTAGATGAAATAGAAAAATAAATAATTTTACCTAAAATACTCATATACCAAATAAATTTAGCCTTAATTTAATCTCAATAATTATCAATTCACTGCTGTGTTAATGAATTCATTTCTATATTTAACAGATAATTCATTTAATTTAAATACATATGAAATATATCTTTTTGTCTCAAGATTATTTAATGTATATAAAATTTTTTCTTTGATTCGAATGGGTGAATCAGTTACTTCAACAACTAAATTATTTTTTAAAATTTCATCATGCTTAAAAATATTAGTATTAGATGAGACTAGGCAAGGTATCCCCAACATTAAACTTTCTGTTGTAATTTGCCCCCAACTCTCGCTAAATGAACAATGAAGGTTTATACTCATATTTTTCAAAAATTCTAAAAATTCATTTTTAGACAAATTTGTTCCTATATATATTATTCTATCATTATTAAAAACTTTTTTAATATTCAAATCTGTTACGTAAACTAATGAATCAACTATCATAAGAGCTGCTGCAACTTGGTTGTAAATATTTTTATTAAACGAATTTAATCCAAAGACTCCTATTTTAACATCTCGCATAGTCTTCAATTGAAATGCATTATGCGCTATAATTGGAGTGTACGGAATTAATGCTTTTATGTTTCCTGAACTAAAACTTTCAAAAAAGGGTATTAAATCTTCTCTTACAACTCCTAAAAGATTAATTTTCTTTATTTCAAGCAAGTGTATTATTTTTTTTATTGAATTATTTTCAGAATTTTCCATCTCAGACAAAGTACCATGAAACCATACTCCTATATGAATATTTTTATTCTCAAACTGATTAATAAAAACCTCATACCAACATGGGAATCCACTCAAAACAATCATCCTAAAATCCATTTTAAGAATGAATAAACATAAAGATTTTATATCATGATCTGAAATAACTTGATCTGAATAAAATTGAGGTAATTCCACGACATTATTTCCAAATAGATTAAGAGTTGCTATATTAACACCTTTCCAATTCATTCCTGTTGGCTGAGGGCACACAACAACATAATCACTAACCATTCGTATTTCTTTGATTTGTTTTTTTATACTCTCTAAATTATAAGAAGGTTTTTTTTTTCTGATAAATTTAATTGCTTTTTTTATCATAATGCATCATTGTATGTATTTAATGATTTTTTTTTGTTGTTTTTTTTTGAATATGTTCTCAATATTTGACTAGAATATTTATTTAATAACATGAAATAAAAACTCCTCATTTTTTTATTATTTATATCTAAAATTGAATATTTATTTCGAATTTTAGAAAATATAAAAAAAAGTTCATCGAAAAATAAATTTATATAAAAAATAAAAACATAAATTATGAAATAGATTGATCCATAAGCTTTTAATATAAAAAGTAATTTTGAAACAAAAATCTGTCTTAATCTTTTCTGTTCAAACTCATTACTCCCCCCATTTAAGTGAAAAACACCTGTCTCAGCAAAATAAAAATGTCTATATCCATTTTTAGAAAGTCTAAAATTTAATTCTTTATCTTCTGCGTACATAAAAAAATCTTCATCAAAACGAATATTTTGCTTTTTACAAATATTACTATCAATAATTGCAAATGGAACTCCTAACCATGAGACTTCATGATTGATTTGTAATTTTTTGTATTGATCTACATCTTTTAATATCTTTTTTTTTAATAACCGCTTCCACACCAAAATAACAATTGCATTTTCCTGAAGTACATCTATTAAACCTGAATAATAATAATTACAACTTGGTTGCAAAGAAAAATCTTTCCCTTCAATTCTACAACCTACAAAACCTACATCATATTTTTCTTGTAATTTTTTATAATATTCCAAAGTGTTTTTAATAGAATTCTCATAAAGTTCCGTGTCTGAATTTAACAGTAAAAGGTATTCTCCTTTTGCTTTTTCAATTGCCCTATTATTAGCACAACCAAAACCAGAATTACATCCCATGTCTTCCCATGTTACGAATTGAAAAGAATTAGTAATTAATTCTTTCGAATTATCTTCAGAATGATTATCAATAATTATTATTTCAAATGTAATATCTGAAGTATATTTATAAACAGATTCTACGCATTTATATAATAACTCTGGAGTTTTATAATTAATAATTAAAATCGATATATCCAATTTTATATTATTCATTTTTTTAATTCAAATTTCGTTTAAATCCATTCATTGAAAAATGAAAAATTCCATTATCAATTTCATTCATCCTAGAAATCAATGTATTATCTGTCAAACCCATACGAGGTATAAATATATTATTTTTTCTTTTTGAAGAAAACACATTACCTGGATGATTTAAGAATAACAGTTTCATCTTATCGACTTCTTCGATATTTTGACAAATGTCATCATAAGCACCATAAGGAAAAGCAAAAAAATCAACTTCTATATTTAACCGTGATTTCAAAGTTTTAACATTTGTAACAATTTCATTACGAATTGTTTCTTCTGTTTGAAATCCTAGAGAAATATGATGTTCTGTATGCGCTGCAAAAGTAATCAACGGATGATCAACCAACTGCTCAAGTTGTTCCCAAGAACAGGGTAATTTTTCATTATAAAATGAATTTAAACCTAATAATAATTTTAATGGCCCCGTTAAAAATTCATTAATTTCAATTTTTGACATTTTACGACAATAATCTCGAAGAATAGTAAAAGCATCATATTTTTCTTCTTTTGTACACCAACTTAACTCTATATTTTTGCCTCTCCACCGGAAATTAATTTCAGATTTTAATTCTATATATTTCTCTAGTAAATACCACCAATAAATCGCATTTTTATTAGGGAAACAGGAAGTAATGAATATACAAATTGGAATATTATACTTTTCGAAAACTGGCAATCCGTAAATTATATTATCTAAATAACCATCATCAATTGTAAAAACAATTCCTTTTTTCTCCAACTTCTTTTTACTAGTAATAGTATCATATAACTCATCAACAGACCAAAAATCTTTATTACTTTTTTTAAAATAAAGAATCCACTCTTCAAGTCCTTCGGGAGTAATAGCCAAATCTTTATTAATTGAAAATTCATTTTTCAATTCCTCTGGTAAAATTCGATGCAACATAAAAACATTCGCTATTCCCCCATAAATTGGTTTTGATATAATCCCTTTTGATTTAACAAAAAAACCTAAAATGTATTTTTTAATTATTTTTTTCACTTTGTATAAAATAACTTTTTAAGCAATCTGTATGGTCTTAATACAATATTACCTAATAAAAAATCTGGAGATTCTTTCAACATTTTATGCTCATAATACAAATCCATCAATACCTTTCTAACAAATTTAGAATGCTTTTTATAAACATAATCTTTAATTTCTTCTAAATTCAAATTAGCCTCAACAAAAGTTCTTGAATAATTAGTAACTCTATACTTAAACAATGGTTCATTTATGTAATAAAATTTCACTCCATTTGAAATTAAATTTATCCATAATTCCCAATCTTCTAATCCTTTTTTACTTAAAAAAACATCAAATCCTCCAAATTTTTCAAAACATTTTTTTCTTATTAACACACAATTATCAATAGAATTAAATAATAAAATAGTTTTTACATTAATTTCGCCTGAAATCCCTATACCTTTTTTATCTCCAAAGTATTCGTAATCTGAATATACAACATCAATTTTTTCTTGTTCTTTGAAAATTTTTACAGCCTTACTGATATATTTTTCAGTTACACAATTATCAGAATCTAAAAAAAATAAAATCTCTCCGCTACTTTTTGAAACACCTAGTTTTTTTGCAACAGATGGTCCAGCATTATCTTGTCGAAAAATGTTTACCTGAAAATTCTGTAATTGTCCTTTTTGCAATAAGACTTCTGAACCATCGTCAATAATTATTATTTCAATATTTTTGTAATTTTGATTTTCCAAAGAATTTAATGCTTCTTTTAAAAAATCAATATTATTATAATATGGTATTATCACACTTACAAGCATTAATCCATTGTTCATTATATTTAATATTGTAAATTTTTATAAACTAAAACTTCTGGTACATCTTTTGAACTTATTTCCTTAACTATCTGAAATTTTTGACTTTTTTCAATTTTCATTTTAACTCTTTGATGTATCCATTTGGTATTATCACTAAATATAGTATCTTTCTTTTTTAATGACTTATAAAATATAACAAATTGATTTTTTAAACAACTTTTAAATATCAAGTTTGATTTTTCAGTTAAATTCTTACCTTTTGAGGCAAACTTCCAAACAGCATCATTTGTAAAAAAACTATTTTCACCTTTTTCAACAATTTGCTTGTTGCTTCTAATAAAATATTCTAAATTCAAATTGTATATATGTTTTTCATTTAGACAACTATAAACTGAAATTATTTTATCTGATTTTATTTTAAAAAAATAGTCTGCAATTTCAACCTCATTCATTTTATTCCCTCTACTAATAGCATCTCCATTTTTATAGGGATTTAATTTTAATGAAAAACTATAAATTGTTGAAATGGATAATAAAATTAAAAATGATAAAAATATTTTTCTTGAGATTAATACATTTTCAGCAACAAAAAGTAAAAAAAAACCAAATAAAATATAAGTCGTATTATATAAATGGAACGTATTATTAGTTTTTAATATAAAAATCAACAAAAATGGTATGAAACTATATGATTGTAAAGCTCCAAATATTGTTCCTCCATAACCATAATCCTGAACTATATAGTAGTTGATAAACCTATTAAAATTATAAATTACAAACGGTATTGATGGTAAAATTCCCAATATAAAAAAAGAAATTGGTTTCAAAAATTTTCTATAGTCGTATTTATTTTTATTTACTAATAAATAAACTAGATACGGTGAAATTGTAAAAAATCCGAAAACACAAAATAAATATCGACTCATAATAGAAATAGAAAATAATACTCCTCCCAAAAACAACCATCTTAAATGATCATTTTTATTCCAATTATAGATACAAATTAAAGATGACAATAGTAAAAAAGAAGGAGCAGTATCTAACCAAAAAACTCCTATGCCATACTTTGAATCAATAAAAATTGGTGATGTTATAAAAATTACAAAAAGAATTACTGCAACTTTTCTTTCTGAATATTTAAATAAAGTATAAGAAAATAATAAAGAAAAACAAAGGAACATCGGAAACCCAGTAAACAAATGAGAATGTAAACTTTTTAATGACCAAGGAGCAAATATTAAAGTAAAAATAGTTCTAAAAGAATAAAAATAATTTTCTTTAAATTCGTTTATTGACATATAAAATCTACTACCAAACGAATGATATTTCAACTCTTCGTCCAAATAGATTGAATTTAAATGTATCATTTTATTATAAAAGATAGAAGAATCAAAAAAAAAAGAATTTTTTTCTATATAATTATTAAATGAAAAAATAGCAAGTATTTGAATAATAGATGAACAAAGAATTACTATTGAAAATAATATGCATATACTTTTTTTAGTCATTTTATAATTTATTTATTTTTTAATTCTTCTTCAATAAAAAAAGAAGGTCTTTTTTTGGTTTCTTTATAAATTTTGCCAACATATTCAGCAATAATTCCAATTGCTAATAATTGAAAACCTGATAAAAAGTAAAGAGGTAATACAATTGAAGTCCATCCTTTTAATACATCAGAAGTCAAAAATGAATATAATGCATAAATATTTAAACAAACTGTAATTAAAAACAATATTAATCCCAAAACACTAATCATTCTCAATGGTTTAGTTGAAAATGAAGTTATTCCATCAATAGCAAATGAAATCATTTTTCTTAATGGATACTTTGTTTCACCAGCAAGCCTTTCCTTTCTATTGTAGTAAACATTTTCTGATTTTAATCCAATCAAAGGAATCATTCCTCTTAAAAAGAGATTCGATTCTTTAAAGGATAATAAATTATTAATAGCATTTTTACTCATCAATCTATAATCGGCATGATTTTCAATAATATTCACACCTAACTTAATCATTAATTTGTAAAACACTTTTGCAGTATTTCTCTTAAACCATGAATCCGTATCTCTTTTATCTCTGACACCATAAACAATTTCTATGCCTTTTAAATACAACGAAATCATTTCTGGAATCACTTCAATATCATCCTGTAAATCAGCATCTATAGTTATAACAGCATCACATTTATTAACATTTTGTGTAATTCCTGCTAATAAAGCAGATTGGTGTCCATAATTTCTTGACAATTTAATTCCTCTTACATATTTACTTTCTTTTGTAAACAAATCTATATAAAACCATGTATTGTCTTTGCTCCCATCATCAACCAAACATAAAAAACTTTGATCTGAAATCAAATGTTCTTCAATTAATCTTGTAATTAATTTTAACATTTCTTGAACTGAATAATTAATTATTGCTTCCTCATTGTAACAAGGTAATAATAAACAAATTATTGGTTCTTTCAACTTTGAATTCATACTATTTATTAATATAATAATTTAAAATAAAAAAATTTCAGAAAACAACACATCATAGTCTTTCAATTTAATTTTCGTAGAAAAAAACAACTGTCTAGAATGATAAAATTCTGTTATCTTACCTTTATATTTTAAGTTCTGTAACGATACATTTTCGATTCTTAAATCAAAAGTTTTTACACTAAAATTATCAAAGAAACAATACGAAAACGCTTCAAAATTTTCACATAAAAAAACATAATCGCTAACAAAATGAATCTCATAAATTTCCATTGCTTTATTTAAGAAACTTAACCCTGTCAATTTTCTTAATCCAAAATCTAAATAATTTAATGTACGACTCAATTGAATTTTACGTTTTTGAACTATCATTCGTTTCATTATAATTAAAATCGATTTTTCATCATTTTTAAAATAAATAAAATCACAATTTAATCCTTTATGCGTATCAAAAATTACCTTATTATTACCTTCAACTTGTTTTTCAATTTTTTTCAAATCTATTTCAAATACAAATGAATCGTCTTTTAGTAATGAATTGTTTTTCCAAAACAATTTCCTGTTGTCATTCAATTGAATAAATCCATTTCTTTTATACATATTGTATAAAGATGGAATTGGTGTTATTGCTGTCAAAGTATAATCACCTAAAGTCTGTACATATTGAATGATTTTATCTGTCAATTTTTGACCTCTGTAATTCGGATCAATCATTAAACTTGTTAGATTAGAAAATATTATGGATGTTAAATTAATTTCCCTAACACTAAAAATCAAGCCTAAAAAAGCAATAATAACATCTTGATCAGTAACCATCACTCCATAATAATTAACTGGCGATTTCCAATGTTGCTGAAATAATATCCTTTTTCCTTCTGCTACCTCAGAATTAATTTCATGTTTTCGAAAAAAATCTATAATTCTATTTTCATCTTCGGCAAAAACTTTACTAAATTCCATGTCATCACATTTTTTTCAATCGAGCAACACCACTTAAAACGATTTCATTTGATTCATTATAACAAATTGTTTCAATTAGCAAATGTGCTTTATCTGTTATTTCAATAATCGTTAAGTTTGCTACAATACTATCTCCAATATAAACTGGATTCAAATATTTCACTTCGTGAGATAAATAAATTGTCCCTGGGCCAGGTAATTCATTAGCAAAAATAGTTGTCACAAAAGTCAACACTAACGGTCCATGAACAATTGGTTTTCTGAAAATAGTTTTTGAAGCAAACTCTTGACTAAAATGAATAGGATTAAAATCTCCTGTCAATTCAGCATATCTTCTTACATCTTCTTCTGTAAAACATTTACTTTTATTAAAACTATCTCCTATTTTAAAAGATGTTATCTCCATTTTCAGTGTCTTTTCTATACTTTCCAAACCAAAGTTATTTATTTAATTTAACAACCTTTATTTTTTTCTTTTTTTTTTATTAAATTCTAAAAATTTTTCTATATTCCATCACAAAATTATCTTGCGAAAAATTATTACTTGCATATTCAAAATTTATTTTTGAAATCTCACAAAATAGCTTTTCTAATATTATCTGCTTAATTCTAAAAATACATTCTTCCAATATTTCATTGTCTTCTAAAGTCGCTTCTATTAAAAATCCATTTATGTTACTTTTTACATCAAAACTAATCCCTCCAACATTTGAAGATAAAATTAAGCATCCATTAGCCATTGCCTCCATAATTGTTAAAGGCATACCTTCTCTTGTTGAAAGAAGAATAAAAATATGCGCTTTTTCATATTCAGAATATAATTTATTTACATCTTGAATTGCACCTAAAAATCGAATATATTTACGATGCTCAACTCTCACTCCTAGTTCTAAATCGGCACCTATCATAGTCATTTCTCCTAAATTACACTCTTTTATTCTAGCTCCCAATTCCCCAACTAAAGCAACTCTTTTTTCAGGACTATTACGAGAAACAAAAAGAAAATTAAATTGCTCCCCTTCTTTTTTGGAATGATAAGCAGTTGGGACTTTTACCCAATTTTTTATCAGTTGTACATTACAAAAAAATTCTTGTTTAATATTAAATTTCAAATAAAATTCTTTTAAATCCTCGAATGTCTTTTGATTAATCACTATTCGTTTATTTAAACGATAAATTGAATTTATACTCCAATATTCTGCACCTTCTTCACCAAAATGTACAAAAGCATGGAGTAAATCAATACATCTTATATATTCATTAAACAAATGAATATGTTCATAAAAATATAAACTATGACACGAGAAAACAATTGCGTCTTTATGTGAATTTATTTTTTCAAATATTAATTTGGTGATTTTTTTTTTATACTTCCCTGATTTTTTTATATATGGATAAATTTCAAAAATTTCGCTTACATTATTAAAATCATCTAAAAAATGTGTATCTGCTGAAGGTAATGTAAAAAAGACAACTGGAGTTTTAGTTTCAATACTTCTAACAATTTCCAAATGCACTTTTTCTGCTCCACCAGTATGGTAAAAAGGGAAAAAAAAGAATATACTTTTTTCTGTTTTTATTGACTTTATCCCTAACTTCATCTTTTTAAATGACTTATATTCAAAAATTGAATCATATATCATTACAAAAATGTAATATAATCGAAATAACTTCAATGTTTTTTTAATTGTTGCTTTCAAAAATGATCTAATTTTACTACAATTTATATATTTTAAATTCTTTTCTTTTAAAGTTCTTTAAATTTATTTGAATAAATCATTATTTCAACAATAATAAATAAAAGTCTAAAAAATAAAAAAGAAACATTTGAAAATGATGTAATTTATCCCTCTAAAATTTTCATACTGCTTCCATATAAGAATTATTTAATTTCTGAAATTATTCTTTTATATATTTCCATATATTGATTTGAGGCATTCGTTATTTCAAATTTTTTAAACGCATTCAAAGCATTCATACCATCTTCAAGACACCTTAATTCATTTTCATAATAGTATTTTATTGCCTTGTAAAATTCATTAACTGAGGGTAAATTATTTTCATCTTTCTTTGAAATCATTATTCCAGATTTCCCTTTTTCACATTTCAACATTTCTGGAATTTCGCCAATGTTTGTTGTGATAACAGGAATTCCACAAGATAAATATTCAATTATCGTACTTGGACAACTCTCTCCTGGAAAATAGCTGGGTAATATGCCTACATTGAAAGTTTTAACTGCATTTATTGGGTTCAAAATTGAATTTTGAAAAACAATATAATCTAGCTCCTTGTATTTATTTTTTAAACCATTGTAATAATCATTAACCGGTCCATATAAATGAAGTTCGATTTTGGATGACGGAAACTCCTTTTTCAATAATATCATTGCACTAATAGCAACTTCCATCCCTTTTGAAGGTATTGATCGACATACTTGGCCAACTATAAAAACTTCTTTTGATTTTTTTACACTAAATTGATTAGATGGCAAACCATTATAAATTAAAGCTGAATTTGAAAGTAATCTAATATTTAATTTATCAAATATCGATAAATTTTTTTTTGATACATAAGTAATTCCTGCAGCATTATTAATTATTTCTCTAGCAAGATTCAATCCTTCAATATCATTAATATCATTATAACAACCTTGCATTGTTACAACTATCGGTAATTCTACTATTGACTTTAAATAATTTGTTACAAACAAATCAGATGAAAATAAATGACTATTTATTAAATCAATTTGATAAATTTCTTGCAAATATCTTTTAAAATGCTTTTTTTTCTTTTTTTCAAGTTGTTTTTCATAAAATGTATGTTTAAACAACCTTTTACAAACGCCATTTAATCGATGTAAAATCCACTTTTTCAATTTCAAATCTTCAACTAAATTTGGAATTAAAATAACCTTTGTTTCTCTAAGAAAATATTTAGCAAATTCAGTATCATTTTTTTCAGGAGAAAGTATATACAAAAATGCCTTTACCTTTTTATTTTCATCAAATTGCTTTAACAATCTTAATAAAAATGTTTCTGCCCCTCCAATTTCTAAAGAATTTATAACAAACAACACTTTCATATCTGTTGAAATTTATTCATTTTGAGGTATATTTTGTGTTACTATCATATTTTTTAATCTAAACTTTAATCTATTTATAGTCTTATTTCTTCTATGTTTTTTTAAAAAATATTCTGGGGTTTTATTGACTTTTTTCAGTAATATACCATTTGTTATCTCATCAACATATCTCTCTACTAAACCAAAAACTGCATTCTCATTGTAATCTTTTAATGCTCTTCTCCATCCAGCTACGGCAATCATTTTACGTTCTTCATCATGCTCTAAATAATATCGCGTTTTGTCGATTGCTTCTTTCACATCTTCAAACCCGACAACTTCTTTGTCTAATTCAAACAATTGTCCTAAATGACTTTTGTTATCACAAATCTGCATCACCCCATTTGCAGGTAAAGTATAAGTTCTATAATTTATTGGACCTGTTGAATTATGAAAATTTGGGCCTATTTTCGTTTTCAAATACAATGGAATTTTATATTTTTCTTCTAAAAATCCCTTAGGCCAACCAGCCCCATAATATTCTCCATTTGGAAAAAAAGAAGCATATTGATTTAATCTTTTAATACGTTCTGGATAATACTTCTTTTCACATAACATTGCCAAATCAATATTTCTTTCTTCACTTAATATTCTATCTTCAGTTAGCGTAGAATCAAATTCATGTTGCATGAAACCTATAGGCCAAAATTTCACATTTTTTACTCCCCAACTCTTATATGTTTCTATTTCTGCTACATTCCCTATCATAGATAAATCATACGCAGCAGCAACAGGCCGAGATAATCTATGAGAACTTTCAGGATCATCAAAACATCCATACACATTAAACGTAGTTAATTGAGAAACAAATTCAGGATGAATATTAATTCCATTCCAATTTAAAAACACATCGAAATCTTCCAATTTCCTAGCAAGCTTTGCATAATGATTTAGTAATTCTTTATCTCCTAATTGCCACATTTTATCTAATCTTTCCCACCATATTGGATGATTAGGAGGACTTACTGTCAAAGGATAAGCTTCAACTTGATGACCATAAGATTGTAATCTTTTTACCCATGATTCAACTGTCATTCTCACATCATTGGGATAGGGGTAATAACTATATCCTAATAATATTTTCATTATTTAAATTTATTTATTACATCAATAACACGAAAAATATCACTTTTATTATGATAATAGGAGATTGGTAAACTCAAGGTAGTTTTATGAATGATTTCTGATATTTCACATTCTTGATTTTTCAAAATTTCTTTATAAGCAACCTGTTTGTTAGGTGAAACAGGATAATGGATTTCTGTTTTAATATTATTATTTTGAAGAAATAATTTTAACTCATCTCTATTATCTGTCCTTAATGTAAATATGTGAAAAACATCTTCAAAATTCTGAACAACATATGGAAGAATAAAACGAGAATCAATGTTTTCAAAATAATAATTAGCTAACACTTTCTTGTGTAAGTTTATTTGATCCAAATATTTTAATTTTATAGATAAAAATCCTGCTTGAATTTCATCAAGTCTTGAGTTATATCCAATGTATTTATTAAAATATTTTTTTAAAGATCCATAATTTCTTAAATATTTTAATTTTTCATATAATTTCTCATCATTTGTTGTGATTGCACCAGCATCCCCTAAGGCTCCTAAATTTTTTGTCGGATAAAAACTAAATGCGCCAAGATCTCCCCATGAACCAGCCTTAATACCGTTTAAACTAGCCCCATGTGCTTGAGCACAATCTTCAATGATTTTCAAATTATATTTTTGAGCAATTAAACAGATCTTATCCATTTCGCAGATTTTCCCATATAAATGAACAGGAAGTATCGCTTTTGTTTTAGATGTTATTTTTGATTCAATCTTCAATGGGTCTATATTATAGGTAACAATATCAGGTTCTACTAATACAGGTATATGTCCAGCATTAACAATGGCTAATATTGTTGCTATATATGTGTTAGAAGGTACTATTATTTCAGATTTTAGAGGGAAATCAAATACTACTATTGACAACATTAATGCATCTAAACCAGAAGCAACACCTAAACAATACTTTACATCACAATATTTTGCAAATTCTATTTCAAAATTCGAAACATTTTCACCTAAAATATACCAACCTGATTGCAATGTCTCATTAAATAATTGCTTATATGCATCTTCAAAAGGTGCGTTTAACAATTTTAAATTTTCGTATTCAATTATATCACTCATACTTTTCATAAATATAATCTTCTTGAATATAATTTTCCGATGCTAAAACCATAAGAATAGCATCCTTTGAAAATTCACACATTTCATGCCAATCTTCAGGTTGAATTATTAAACACTTAGTAGGTGAGTCTAATAAATATTCTCTCACTTCAAAACCATTATTGTTTACAATTTTACAACTACCCTTGATACAAAATGCTGCCTGTACAGTTTTTTGATGCCTATGCCCTCCCCTTACAGAATCATCAACATTGTAGATGTAAAATATCCTTTTTATACTAAAAGGGATTTCATTTTCAATAACAGTTAATGACCCTCTTATATCTGTAAAAGTTTTTAATTCTATTAATTCAGCCATTAATTCTATAATAATTGTTACGCCTAAATGAATTAAATAAATTCTTAAATCTTTTTATTGAATTAAAAATATCCCGCTCTTTAAGAATGTTATACAATTCTTTTCTGTAAAGGTAAAATTTATCTCGATTAGTCATCGGTAATTTATCACTTTTCCTTTTTTTTACAACACTTGAATAACGATTATCAAACTTTTTTAAAAAATTTTCTTTCGTTAGTATTTTCGAAATATAAGTAAAATACAAAATTTGTTTCACTTTCTTTGATAAGAAGTCCCTTGATAAAAAAACAATATTATTGTCATAAAATCTAACTCCATGATAATGATAAAAAACAGGTATAAACCGTTTAGAGGATCGTTTCTCTTTCGCAATTAACTTACCTTTTATATATCTAAAGTCATATTGATCTACATTCCAAGTTGCAATTCCCCCTCCTAGATTTTGAAGTATATGAACTTGAGGAAACAAATCTGGCCATTGATCTAAATATTTTTGATCCCCAAATTTCCCATCTTCAAATCGATCATAACACCATTCAATGCATTTATTTCTCCACCATAAACACACATTTTTACCTTCTTCATTATTTTTAAATGTAACATACTGAACATTAAATATGCCTGCTTCTAAAATAATTCGTTCTGGTCTTGTATATCTATGCTCTGTTATTAATACACTTTTATTTCCTAGTTCAGTGTACAATATTTTAGGATCTGATAAAAATAATAAATCAGCATCTAAATACGTACAATGGTTAACATCATAATTATTTAATACATACCAAACAATTGATGGTGTACAAGTCCAACAATATTCAGCTATTGATCTTTCATTTTTTATTTTCAATAATTCTTCATCTTCAAATTCTGATAATGAAATAACTGATACATGTTCAAGTTTGAGTTTAACTAGAATATCAACACAATAATCATCAAAAGCAAAGATATAAAGATGAAATTCGCTACAATGTCTTAATAATGAATCATACATTACTAATCCAATGGATAAATAATTTCGATCGAACAAAGTACAATAGTTAAGCATATTATTTTTTCTTAAATATAAATCCTTTCCAATAAAGTTTCTTTCCATCATTTGTCATCTCACTCCCATCACAATAACTTTGGAAATCAGCCACTAATACATAGCTTGAATTAAATAAATTTAAAAATTTCTCTTCTACAAAAAATCTACACGGATAAGATGCTTCATAAATTTCTGGAGGTACTCTTTGTAATGTTATTCTCTCTTTCTCTCCAGAAATAAATGCATTTCGATCAATCACAATATACTTGAAATCATATTTAAGAAAAAGAGCGATTAACTCTTCATAATTCTCAATATACTGTAAAACACTGCTTAAAAGCAATAAATTTGGTTTTTGCTGTTTCAAACAGCTTTCTAAATCTTTATAAAATTTCAATTGTTGATCTTCAAAATTTTTTTTCCCTACTACAAAGTAATGATTTTGTTCAACAATACCCCAATTGACCTCATCATTAATAAAATCTTTACATTGAAAATATGTACTTCCTAGTGAACCTCCAAAATCAAGAACTGACAACTCTTTTAATTCAGTTTGACATTTTAATAATCCTGAAATTAAAGGCCATGAATATTCTTTTTTTTCAAATAAAAATCCATCTCTTTCATATATTGCTTCACCCTTTTTCACTTTTAGAAGTGATTGTTTTGTAATTTCAATAATATTTAATGAGTCATAGCCATCGCATTGTTTTTGGACCTCTTCCCAACTTGAATAATCTCCAGACCAGCCATATTTTACTTCTTTTAAGACTAGAATTTTTTTAATAACTTCAAAAAATTTATTTTTCAATTTTAGTATATATTATTTTATATAAAATTTCTGCTATTCTAACTCCTGTATTACCATCCCATAAATTAGGGATTTTAGCTTTATTTTTTATTTCATCTAACTTAAGTGATAATAACTTTGAAACTAAAATTGTGATATCACTACCTGCTAATATATTAGTACCTTCTTTAATCGTAATTGGCCTTTCTGTATTTTCTCTTAAAGTAAAACAAGGGACTTTTAAAAATGTTGACTCCTCTTGAACTCCACCTGAATCAGTAATAATACATTTCGCATTCATTTGTATTTTGATAAAGTTAAAATAATCCAATGGTTCTAATAAAATAAAATTCCCTAAATCTAAATTCAATTTGTTGAGTATATTATTTGTCCTAGGATGTATAGGGAAAATTATTTTTATAGTATTAGATAATTCTATTAATTCTATCATGATTTTCATGAGATTTTCTATATTATCAACATTTGATGGACGATGAAGAGTAACTAATATATATTCATTTGGTAATTCGAAATTTGGTGTTATGTTTTTTATTTTTGGCAAAAATTTAACAAGTGTGTCAATCATTACATTTCCAACAAAATGAATTTTTTTCTCACTCTTCCCTTCCTTTATTAAATTTTCATTTGCGTCAATTGATGGTGTAAAAAAATATGTACTCAAAGAGTCGGTAATAATCCTATTTATTTCCTCCGGCATTGACAAATCATTTGATCTTAACCCAGCTTCAATATGAGCAATTTTAATACCTAATTTAGAAGCTGTTAATGATGCATATGCTGTTGAATTAACATCTCCGTAAACACAAAGTAAATCAATTTCAATTTCGCTAAATATAGATTCTAATTTTAATATCCCATTTCCAATTTGATTCAATACGCTACCTTTATTTATTTCTAAATTATAGTGAGGTTTTGGTAATTCCAATTGTTTAAAGAAAATATCAGACATATTTTCACTATAATGCTGCCCTGTATGAATTATTACTTGCTCAATATTCGAAAACTTAGACAAAGCATTGTATACTGGTGCTAATTTCATAAAATTAGGTCTAGCTCCTACAATATGTACAATTTTTTTCATCAAAATATTATTTACTAAAGTCGACAATCTTATCCTTTGCTAATTTTTCCCAAGAATAATTTTCTATTATTTTTTTTGAACTAATGTTTCCCAATTTAATTCTATCAAATTGACTTTTTAAAGCCGAAATTTTTTGAGATAAATCTATAAAATCATTTTCTCTATATGAAAACCCACAATTTTCAATTCTAAATTTATCATCAACCTTATCACTAATTATAAGAGGTAATCCACAAGCCATCGCATCCAATTGACTTGTTGATTCTTGACACGGCCAAACCCCAATGTCAGAAACATTATATAATTTCAATAATAATTCAGATTCTACAAAAGGATGAATAAAACAATTTTTCATACTTCTAATTTCATTTACTATTTCATTATCACCGTTTCCAACAAATAAAGCTTTAATATTTTCAATACCTTGATTTGTTAAATAATTAATCGCTTTAGCGAGAAGAACGGTACCTTTATCTTTTGTAAATCTTCCTGTATATATACAAATAATATCATCATCCTTAAATCCAAGTGAAGCTTTATAATTTTTATCCTTATTTTCAAATTTGTAAAATTTTGATATATCAACAGCTAAAGATGATAGTTTACATTTTTTTTTGGGAATCCCATAATATTTTGTAATAACCTGATAAACATCTTTTGCAATTGGATAAAAAACATCAACTTCTTTTGATAATTTTACACTATTCTTTTTGATTTTGAATTGATTTTTCAGACCAACAAACCCTTTAGGTTTTTGAAAAACTGATAAATGCATTCTACTCTCACAAAATATTTTATATTTAAATTTTTTCTTTAATTCTATTACGTTGAGGTAATCTCGGGTCATGATTTCAAAACAATAAACAATATCCGGTTTTATTTCGTTAAATTTCTGTTCTAAATCCGCAACATGTAATCCGCCTTCAATTGAAAAATTGTTTCTATGTAATGTATAGAATTCTTTCTTAAATACACCTGTTTCTGTAATGTGCGGACCTAAATGTTTTCTATAAACCTCATTATACAATTCAAGATAAGTACCATAAACTTGTAAATTTGATGTAACTAAATGGACCTCATAGCCTAATTTACCTATATTTTCTGGTAAGTAATTTTCAGCATAACCCATTTTTTCTGAAAACCATTCGCTAATTATCGCTATTTTCATAATATTAAATTAGCTATTTTTAATTTTTCAACTGTTTTCTCATTACATAATAAAAAATTATGATGATCATTATCCCATAAACCATCAACTACTTTTGAAATATTCTCTTCATCAATCGCAATATACTTATAAGAAAAAGCATCAAAAATATTTTGAATTATTTTAGCGTTTTCATTACCTATTATTTCGATAATAATATTGGGTTTATATTTTTCAATATAAGCTGTCATCGATAATAATACTTCAATTTCATGTCCTTCAACATCTATTTTTATCAAATCAATTGAATTTAAATTATTTCTTTTAAATAAATTTTCAAAAGTATCTATTGGAACTTCAACTTCAACTACTTCTGATTTGCCTTTTATTTCTGGATGTAAATCATATCTATTATCATTTATACTTGTCATATAATTTAACTTATCTTTTAGCATAAACATTTTTGCTATACCAACTTTATCTGATAATGCAATTTTTTCAGTAATAATCTTAACTTTATTTTTTTTAACATTATTAATTAACACTGAATGATTTATATCAATTGGCTCAACAGCTATAACTTGAGCTTTTTTATTATTTTTTATAGCTATTATCGAATAAATTCCAGTATTTGCACCAATATCAATAATATTTGATGATTCTTTAGATAAGTATGCCCAAATTTTCAATGATTCTTTTTCCCAATTTCCATATAATCCTGAATTGAATATCTCCTTTTCCATAAAACTATCTTCTCTTAAGTAAAAATAAATTTTATTATTTGAATATAAATCAAAAACTTCTATAAACATCGGTAGTTTAACTTTATATTTTTTGGGAAATAAAAAGTGTAAAATTTTTTTTGGTATAATATTGATTATTATTTTTTTTATCATTTTATTTTTTTATAAATATTAGTTTTAGTAAACTGGGGAGTGCAAATTAATGCTGAAAATTTATTAAATACTAGTTTAAACTTTTTTAAATATTTTTCACTTTCATAATAGTAATAATCTCTTTCTGAATTATCAACTACTAATAATCCGCCAACTTTTACTTTGTCAACTGAATGCTTAATACATGAAGGACGTGATCTTCCGTCAATTAATACAATATCAAAAAAACCATTCTCATAATCATCTATTTTTGAAACATATTTTTTAAAGTTTTTATCTGAAAAATTTAAATCATCTGAAAAATAATCATCAGGATTACTAATACTATTTGATTTATTTGAATCATTTAATTCTGGCTCAATATTAAATCCTTTCCAATTGAATATACTTTTCTTATTAATTATTTCAAAAACTCGATTATACCAAACAATATCATGTTCTACACTGATCACCTCATTAGCATATTTTAAAAAAAACAAGCTCGATCCACCTGAACCATATTCAAAAATTTTAGTGTTTTTCTTATTTTCAAGATAATTTACAAGATAATTTTTTGAATCAATCGTAATCCAAGGCAATTCTAGTTCCAATGGTGTCTTTGAATTTTCTAGCTGATATATCCATTCAGAATAAATTCGCTTATTTGAATTCTGCCTAAAATATTCATTAATCCCATTATTTTTAATTAACTGATTAATATACTCTTTATATTTCATTCGTCTTTAATTTTATATTAAATGGTAAATAAACTTTCCCTGCTGTTTTATCAATAGATTTACCAGTTTTATAATAGTCCCCATTCTGAACCTCAAATCCAACCCCTAACTGAATCCAATCACTAATTTCTAAATTCACTTTGCAAATTATTGCTAAAGAGTAAAATCCTTCAACTAAAGATAAATTAGGCACAATAAAATCAACATATTCTATATTATTAATATTTTCAAAATTTACTCCTATTAAATCATTATCTAAGTGAATAATTCTATTCTCATAATTATCATTAATTCCAATTCCAAAAAATACTGACTTAAATGTTTCTTTAGAGCATTTATTTAATATAAACCTAAAAGTGACATCTTGACCGGAAACAATAAATAATAACTTTTCATTTGAATTTGTATCTATTAAAAAAAAATCCGTAAATACCAATTCTTTTGTACCAGACCTTTTAATTATTTCGCTTAACTTTGTCTGGGTTTCAATTTTATGAGATTCAGTGTAATGACTTACAACTTCTTTAATATCACCCGAAAAAATTAGTTTACCATTTTCTAATAGAATTCCTTTATTACATAATTGTTGAATAGCAGCTATATTATGACTCACAAATAATATAGTTCTACCATTTTCATTACTTATTTCTTTTAATTTACCTAAACACTTTTTTTGAAAATCAGCATCACCAACAGCAAGAACTTCATCTACTATTAATATGTCACTTTCTAAATGAGCTGCTACAGCAAATGCTAATCTCACATACATACCTGATGAATATCTTTTAACAGGTGTATCAATATATTTTTCAATTCCTGCAAATTCTACTATTTCATTTAATTTTTCATTTATTTCATTTTTTTTCATTCCTAAAATAGCACCATTTAGGAATATATTTTCTTTACCAGTTAATTCAGGATGAAAACCAGTTCCAACCTCTAATAATGAAGCAATTCTTCCATTTGCTTTAATCGAACCTAAAGTTGGGGCTGTAACTCTTGATAAAATTTTCAATAAAGTACTCTTTCCTGCTCCATTTAATCCAATTACACCTAATACATCACCTTTATTAAGTTCAAAGGAAATATCTCTTAAAGACCAAACATAATTACAGTCAGAGATTTTACTTTTATCATTTTCTTCACCAATATTTAAAAATGGATTATCTTTTTTTAATATTTTATACCATATTTTTTTAACATCTTCTATAAATGATTTTCGTGAAACTTCTCCTAATCTATATTGTTTTGATATTTTTTCTACTTTTAATACAACAGTCATTTTTTATTCTCTTAAAATTAATATTATACCGTATCCATAAATGTTTTTTCAGTTTTATTAAAAAAAAAAAAAAAAAAAAATAGGATAATCACCATAAATATAAAACTGTAGAGTAAAGAAATGTACGAAAAACTTCCTGAACCTGTAAATCCAAAACGAAAAGTTTCAATAATTGGTGCTATTGGGTTAATTTCTAGTAACCATCTAAATTTATTTGGTATTGAATCCATAGGATAAATAACAGGAGTCGCATACATTAACAATGTGATACCAAAAGAAATAAAATAAGTTAAATCTCTATATTTGGTTGTCAAAGCTGAAATTAATATCCCTATTCCTAATGCTATCCCTCCCATCAATAAAATTAATAGCGGTAATGATAATATTAAAGAATTTGGTTTAATTAAACCATTCAAATAATAATAACTCCAAAACAATAAAAACAACAGTAATTGAATAAAAAACTTAATTAAATTAGATATAATTAATGATATAGGAACAACTAGTCGAGGGAAATATACTTTACCAAAAATACTTGCATTAGTAAGAAAAGTTGAAGAAGTTCCATTAAAACATGCTGAAAAATAATTCCACAATATTGTACCTCCTAAATAAAACAATGGTGCAGGAATATTATCTGTTGAAATATTTGCTATTTCACTAAAAACTAAAACATAAGTAAAAACTGTGAAAAGTGGACCTAAAAAAAACCATAATGGGCCTAAAACTGTTTGTTTATTCATAGATACAATATCCCTTCGAACAAATATCATCACTAAATCTTTATATTCCCAAATTTCATATAAATTAATATCTATCAATTGAGTCTTAGGTCTAATTATTGTTGACCATTTTTTTTCATTTTCGTTTTTCATTTATTAATAATATTTTCTTTTGTAATTGTTTGATTTTTATTAATATTAATTGTTAAAATCAAAATTAAAAAAGGAATAGTAGGTGCTTTAAATCTAACTAAAACCCCTAAAAGTCCTGATGTTACACCTGACATATACGACATTAATATCATAAAGAAAAAAGAAAAAACCAAAAATTCATGCTTTCTTATAATATTAATTTTATGTATAAGATGATTTTTAAGAAATAATACTGTTAAAAATAAAAAAAATAAATCTTCGATCCCATTTGCTATCATTGTCATATTCAAAGCTTCCCATATATAAGGTCTATATAAACCTGCTATTACCGCTGATGGAAAAACAGCTAACATACCTTGAGCACTGTAATCCGTTATTCCGATATCATATCTTGTTCCTTGATATAATTCATTTGTTGCAAAATCTTTATTTATGATTGCAGCCTCCTCTAATTTTTCAGAATTTGTTAATGAACTTCCTTGGAATACAAAAAATAAGATCCCAATCAGAAAAGAACTACCCCTTACTAAATAAAACTTGAATCGTTTTTTTTTGTATTTCTTCACTAATCGAACCGAATAGCTTAATATCATAGGCACTAATATGGTAGTTACCATGAAAGATCGTATTTGAAACAGCAGGAACATAAAAAAAAACAAGTAAATCCAATTTTTCCATGTATTTGTCTTTTCTAACGAAAGAATATGAAAAGCATGGTAAATGATAAAAATAGTTGAAAATAAAACAATGGTATCTTTATTTATCCCACTACACCAAAAACTGACCGATGGAATTAATATAGTTGCAATTGCTATATTTTTATTCGTATGCAAATTGTAACTGTGCAGCAATTCAAATAGTTTCCATGAAGCAAGGGAAGAAATATACGCTAATATAATTGTTGTCACTAAATAACTTTTAAATGATATAAACGTAAATAAACTTAATACTTTTGAAATAAACCAACTCTCCGACTCCCTATAAATCCACCCTGGAGGAATACCTGTTTGAGTATCAAAATGTTTGTACATCAAAGTCAAATCAGGATCATTAAATAACTCTTCAAAATATAAATTAGGATTTTTCCAAAATAAATGATTCATTTTTATGGCACCATCCCAATAAGCTAAAGTATCTCCTCCTTTTACTACAGTAATGTAATAAATCGCATATACCAAACCTAAAATGATTTTCATCCAAATATTAATCGTATAATATTCAGCATAATCTAACTCTCTATGCTTTTTCTTTTGAATATTAACTATTAACATAAAAATAACTAAAGCCAATATTGCCCATGATATGTCAATTATCGAGAAATAATCAAGTTCAAATAAATCTGGCATTTCGTTTTTTTCACTTTGTTAGAAATGTAAAGATAATGAACATTACACAATTATCAATAGCCTGTAAGGAAATTGACATATTTGTTTAAATTATTTTAAAAATAAATTAAATATTCTTTGACTTTTATCTTGTTTCCAAAATGCATTGAACCACATTCGGATCTAACAAAGTAGAAATATCTCCAAAATTATCTTTTTCTCCTTCTGCTATTTTACGCAAAATTCTTCTCATAATTTTTCCTGAACGTGTTTTAGGCAATCCTTTAACAACTTGAATAATATCTGGTTTTGCAATTTTCCCTATATGATCTGCTATAGAATCAATAATGGAAGATTTTATAAGGTTTTCATCTGTTTCTTTTGTGTTTACTACTACAAACACATAAATTCCCTGACCTTTAATATCGTGAGGAAAGCCAACAACCGCTGATTCAATTGCATACTCATTTTTATTAATCGCATCTTCTATTTCAGCTGTACCAAAACGATGTCCTGATACATTAATAACATCATCCACTCTTCCAATTATTCGATACATCCCATGTTCATCTCTTTTGGCTCCATCCCCTGTAAAATAATATCCTTTGTAATTTGAAAAATAAGTTTGTTGACATCTTTCATGGTCACCATAAGTTGTTCGAATCATAGATGGCCAAGGAAATTTAACACATAAATATCCTTCCGCATTGGCTTCCTGAATTTTATTGCCTTCAGTATCTAATAATTCCAATTGAATCCCTGGAATTGGGTAACCAGCAAATGTTGCTTTCATTGGCGATAAACCTCCCAAACCCGAAAGCATAATTCCTCCAGTTTCTGTTTGCCACCACGTATCAATTATTGGACAATTATTTTTTCCTACATGTTTATAATACCAATTCCAAGCCTCTTCATTAATCGGCTCTCCAACCGACCCTATTATTTTCAATGATGATAAATCATGTTTTTCCACAAAAGAAAGGTCGAAACTCATTAAAGATCGAATTGCTGTTGGGGCAGTATAAAATTGATTGACTTTATATTTTTCAATAATCTCCCAAAATCTACCTGCATCAGGAAACGTTGGAATGCCTTCAAATAAAACAGAAGTAGCTCCACACAACAAAGAACCATAAACGATATATGAATGCCCTGTAATCCAACCAATATCAGCAGTACACCAAAAAACATCTTTACTGTCATATTGAAAAGCATTTTGAAAAGTATAAGCTGTATAAACCATATATCCTCCACATGTATGCACAACTCCTTTTGGTTTTCCCGTTGACCCTGAAGTATATAAAATGAATAACATGTCTTCTGCATCCATGATTGCTGCATCGCATTTTTTTTCTTTTCCAGCTATTAGATCATGATAAAAAATATCACGCCCATTTTTCATTTTAGGATTTGAATGAATACAATCTAAAACGATAACATTTTCAACTGTTGAACACGAAACTAACGCTTCATCAACCATTGATTTTAAATCTACTTTTTTATCTCCCCTGTTTAATCCGTCCGCTGTTAAAACAACTTTCACTGCCGCATCATTAATTCTATCTGCCAAGGCATTCGCTGAAAAACCAGCAAAAACTACTGAATGGACTGCTCCAATCCTTGCACAAGCTAACATTGCAACAACTGATTCAATAACCATTGGCATGTAAATACATACACGATCTCCTTTTTGTACATTTAATGATTTTAAACCATTTGCCAATTCACATACTTGATAGTAAAGCTCTAAATAGGTAATTGATTTATGTTGATCTTTTTTTTTTTTTTTCTCCCAATAATAAGCTACTTTATCTGGGTTTTTAACAATATTCTCCTCTAAAATCGTTTCTGTAATATTCAATTTCCCTCCTTTAAACCAATCAACTTGAAAATCTTGAAAATCCCAATTTAAGATTGTATCCCATTTCTTTTTCCATCTAAAATTGAATGCTATTTCTCCCCAAAACGCTTCTGGTTGTGTAATGCTTTTAGTATATTTTTCTTGGTATTCTTCAAAAGAATTAATTTGAATAGCTTTCATAAATCAATGAAATAAAATTTAATATTTCTAACAGTTGTAAATATATATTTTTTCAGAATATTTCTTGATTTGAAATTGTAAATTAGTTATTCACACTATAAATCTACATTCGTTTAATACAATTTAAAGTATGTGTTTTAGATTTCGTTTCTGAATGAAAAATTCCTTCCTCTTTAAAATCATCAATTCTAACATGACCACTTGCATGTATAATCTTCCCTAAACCATTTAAAATTCCTACATGGGTTACTTTTCCTGTTTTATTATGAAAAAAAGCAACATCTCCTTCTTGTATTTCATCGAAAGAAACTTCTAACCCATGTTCGACTTGCTGCGAAGCATCTCTTGGCAAGTTAATGTCATAAAATCTAAATACCTGTTGTGTCAAACCAGAGCAATCGATTCCAAAAGGTGATTTCCCTCCCCACAAATAAGGAGTGTTTAAATATTCCAACGCAGTTTCAAAAATAGATACTGGTATTTTTTCAGAATTTACATCTATGAATTTATATTTATCTTGACCTATATTAAAATCAAATTGCTTTAAAGCTGGAATATAAGATCCTTTTACAATTCGTTGATTCCCCCAAGGAGTTATAATATTATCAACTAATTTGTATTGTCTGCTCAATCCCTCCAGCCATCTTTTCACTTCTTTTTCAGATAAAAAATGAACATGTTTACTATCCATCCAACCTTCATAATTGTCAAAATATGTTTTGATTTTAAACCAAGGCTCTTGCATTTGCTCAACATGAACTATTTCCCCGAAAAGTAATTGAGTAACGATTTCTGCTTGATCGTTATTTGAAGAACGAACAGGTGAAATACTAACAAAACAATAAGCGATTTTAGTACTCATAAATTATTAAAAATTGAAAAGTAAAATGGTTATTTTTTTGAAGGAAATTGTTTTTGAGCTAATACATTAACAATCTGTTGAAAATGTCTTTCATTGTGATAAGCAACAAACAATAAGGCATCTCCTAACCTCAATCGAATAATTTTAGAAATTGAAATTGGAATTTTCACTCTTCTCAAACTTACGGCTTCTGCTTTCTCTATTATTGCTAAAAAAGTTTCAAAATCGCGCTGAATTTGTTCAACTTCGTTCCCCTTTATCAAACCAGCTTCAAACGAAGGATTGTAAGAACGCATTGATTTAAATTTTCGCTTTACATTTTTTGCATTTCCTAGCTTCATTGACTTCCAAGCTGAACGCCCTAAGGGAGAAGAAATAAACACCTCTAGTGGTTTCCGAAATTTTGTTTTTTCAATTTTTTCAATAAATGCAGCATTATAAAATTTTGAATATTCATTCAAATGAGCTAGAACTTCTTGAATACTCCATGAATTTTCATTTGGTTTCCACGTTAATTGCTCTTTACTTAAATAAATCAATTTCTTTTTAACTAAGTCTAAATCAGCTAATGTTATTTTTTTTATTTCTTCTAAAAGTTCTTTCGTGTACATAATGCTTAATGTTATTCAAATTTACGAGGATTATTTGAATATGCAAATCTAAATTGAAACTCTCCCCCTCAACAATCCTCAATAAATTTAAGTTGTCTTCTTATCGATTTCAGAAATATTTAAAAAATTAAATTGAAACTCATTTTAAGAAATCATAAAAAATACACTAAAAATAATGAATCTTATTCATTAAAAACCTTAAATTTGCTTCGTTTCAAAACAATTAGAAACCGTACAATTATGGCAGATTTTTTATACCAAGAACCTTATCCTATTTTAAGGGATGAAACAGAATACCGAAAAATATCCTCGGATTACGTTACAGTTGAACAATTAGGCGATAGAGAAATTCTTTCAATCGATCCAAAAGGCTTAGAATTACTTGCACAAGAAGCTTTAAGCGATGTTTCTTTTTATTTAAGAACCTCACATTTAGAAAAATTAAATGCAATACTAAGTGATCCAGAAGCAACAGACAATGATAGATTTGTCGCTTATAATTTATTACAAAATGCAGTTGTAGCAGCAGAAGGTCAACTTCCTTCCTGTCAAGACACTGGAACAGCAATTGTAATGGCGAAAAAAGGCGAAAATGTTTATACAGGTGTTGATGATGCTGAGTATTTGTCGAAAGGAATATTCAATACTTACCAAGAAAGAAATTTGAGATATTCTCAAGTTGTTCCGTTAACTATGTTTGATGAAAAAAATTCTGGATCAAATTTACCGGCTCAAATTGATATTTATTCCAAAAAAGGCAGTTCTTATGAATTTTTATTTTTAGCTAAAGGTGGTGGTTCAGCCAACAAAACGTTTTTATACCAAAAAACAAAATCCTTATTAAATGATAGCTCTTTAGAGGAGTTTGTTCGTGAAAAAATAAAAGATTTGGGAACTTCTGCATGTCCTCCTTATCATTTAGCATTTGCCATTGGAGGGACTTCTGCTGAAGCTAATTTAGCAACCGTAAAAAAAGCATCTGCGGGTTATTTTGATGAATTACCAACTGAAGGAAACATGGGAGGTCAAGCTTTCCGTGATCTTGAATGGGAAAAACGAATTCAATTAATTTGCCAAGAAAGCACAATTGGCGCTCAATTTGGTGGGAAATATTTTACACATGATGTACGTGTCATTCGATTACCAAGACATGCTGCTTCTTGTCCTGTTGGCTTAGGGGTTTCTTGTTCAGCCGATAGAAATATTAAAGCAAAAATCACAAAAGAAGGTTTATTTTTAGAACAATTAGAGAAAAATCCTCGAAGATTATTACCTGAAACCTCACCACACTTAGAACCACCAGTTGAAATCAATCTAGACCGTCCAATGTCAGAAGTTTTAGCTGAATTAACAAAATATCCAATTAAAACACGATTAAAATTAAATGGTACATTAATCGTTGCTAGAGATATGGCTCATGCCAAAATCAAGGAATTAATTGATGCTGGTCAACCAATGCCAGAATATTTTAAAAATCACCCTGTTTATTACGCAGGCCCAGCCAAAACTCCCGAAGGAATGCCATCAGGAAGCTTTGGACCAACAACTGCCGGAAGAATGGATTCTTATGTTGAACAATTTCAAAGCATGGGTGGCTCAATGATAATGTTAGCAAAAGGAAATCGTTCGAAAGATGTAACAAATGCCTGTAAAAAACATGGTGGATTTTATTTAGGTTCAGTAGGTGGTCCTGCTGCAATTTTAGCAAAAGAAAATATTACTTCTGTTGAAGTTGTCGATTTTGAAGAAATGGGCATGGAAGCAGTCCGAAAAATTACTATAAAAAACTTTCCAGCATTTATTATTACGGATGATAAAGGAAATGACTTTTTTGAAAATTTATAAAACAATAAAAAACTAATTAACTTCATTGAAATCAATTCGTTTTACGACAAAAAAGAACGGATTGATTTCATTTTTCTATACCCCAAATTCTATCAATGCAGAATATCAAATTATTATATACACTTTCTCAATTTCATTAGAACAAATTCTGAAAAGTTTTATTATTTTTGATATATGCATCGTTTGAGAATTCTTTTGTTACCTCTTTCTTGGGTTTATGGTTTTATAACCTTTATACGAAATTGTTGTTTTGATTTTGGAATTCTCCCTCAATTCATCATTCCTAAAAAATCTATTTGTGTTGGTAATCTTGCCGTTGGAGGAACGGGGAAAACGCCTCATATCATTTATTTAACTCAATTATTAAATCCAGGTCGCTCTATTACAATATTAAGTCGTGGATATGGTCGGAAAACAAATGGATTTCTTCTCGCTAATGAATCATCAACCACTACTGAAATCGGAGATGAACCATTGCTTTACTACAAACGATTTACACCTTCTACTAATATTACTGTTTGCGAAAATCGAAAAGAAGGGGTTCAACAAATTCAAAAATTATTTCCTTCCAATGAAATAATCTTGCTGGATGATGCTTTTCAACACCGCGCAGTAAAGGCTGGTAAAAACTTATTAATTACCGACTACAAATCATTATACACTGATGATTTCGTGATGCCTGCTGGTAATTTAAGAGAATGGAAAATAGGTCGAAAAAGAGCTGATATTGTAATCGTGTCCAAATGCCCGGAAGAATTAACCGACAAACAAAAAGAAAAAATCATACAGAAATTAAAATTCAATGCTCAAAAAATATATTTCTCTAAAATAAAATACAGCCATCTCATTTCATTTGGAATAGAAGTACAGACTCCCATTGAAAATGTATTTATTGTAGCTGGAATTTCAAATCCAAAACCACTGATTAACTTTTTATCTGAAAAATATACGGTTGAAAGTATTCAATTTTCGGATCATCATGAATTTACCGAACAAGAAATTGAAATTATTCATCAAAAATTTGATACTTTTGCTACTCAAAACAAAGCTATCATCACAACCGAAAAGGATTTTGTTCGTTTGGTAAGTAGCTCGTTAATGAAATCTATTTCTAAATACCCTTGGTTTTACCAATCAATTGAAATAGAAATAGATAATAAAGAAGCGTTTAATAAATATATAACAAATTATGTTGACACAATTTAAAGAATCTGTAAATTACATTCAATCTCAAACTTCAATTCAACCAACAATCGGTATCATTTTAGGTACTGGATTAGGTGGCTTAGTGAAAGAAATCAATGTAATCGACGAGATTTCTTATAGTGATATTCCTAATTTTCCTGTATCAACTGTTGAAAGTCACTCAGGAAAATTAATATTCGGTGAACTTGGAGGTAAAAAAGTAGTAGCTATGCAAGGCCGTTTTCATTTCTACGAAGGCTACGACATGAAGCAAGTTACTTTTCCTGTAAGAGTGATGAAATTATTAGGAATCGAACGTTTGTTTGTTTCAAATGCCTCTGGCGGAGTAAATCCTGACTTTGAAGTTGGTGAAATTATGATTCAAAACGATCATATCAATTTGTTTCCTGCTCATCCATTAATCGGAAAAAACTTTGATGAATTAGGTCCTCGCTTTCCTGATATGAGTGAACCTTATGATTCGGATATGATCCAATTAGCATTAACGATAGCAAAAGAAAACAACATAAAAGTTTCAGTTGGAACTTATTGTGGATTGACTGGACCTACTTTGGAAACACCTGCGGAATATGGTTATGTCAGAGCTATTGGTGCTGATGCGGTTGGAATGTCAACTGTACCTGAAATTATTGTTGCCCGTCACATGGAAATTCCTTGTTTTGCAATATCAATTATTACAGATTTGGGAGTTCCTGGTAAAATTCACAAAGTAAGCTTACAAGATGTCATTGATGTAGCAAGCCGTCAAGAACCTAAAATGACAACGATTATGAGTCAATTAATTGCCCGTTTATAATAAATGAAATTGCATAAAAAGCAACATAAAAATGAATCCAGAAATTAGAGATAAATACGAAGTCGTTATTGGTTTAGAGGTACATGCACAAATGCTTACCAAAACAAAAGCATATTCAAACGACATCAATGAATTTGGTGCTGTTCCAAATACAAATGTTAGCATCGTTTCATTAGGTCATCCAGGGACTTTGCCTAAAATGAATAAAAAGACAATCGAATATGCAATCAAATTAGGGGTAGCATGCGGTTGTGAAATTGCAAGAGATCAATACTTTGCTCGTAAAAATTATTTCTACCCCGATCTACCAAAAGGTTATCAAATAACTCAAGACAAAACACCAATTTGTACTGGCGGAGCGGTTATTATAAAAACCGAAGATGGCCAAGAAAAATCAATTGGTATTACACGAATACACATGGAAGAAGATGCTGGAAAAAGTATCCATGATGTTGACGTATTTGACACTTTGGTTGACTTAAACCGAGCTGGAGTTCCATTAGTAGAAATCGTTTCTGAACCAGATATTCGTAGTTCGCAAGAAGCATACAATTACGTTTCAGAAATCCGAAAATTAGTTCGTTACTTAGATATTTGCGATGGTAATATGGAAGAAGGTTCTTTACGATGTGATGCCAATGTTTCAGTAAATTTAAAAGGAGCTAAAGAATTTGGAACAAAAGTAGAGGTAAAAAACATGAACTCTATTCGAAATGTTCAACGTGCGATTGAATTCGAAATTATTCGTCAAATTGAAGCAATTGAAAAAGGAGAAATATTAACACAAGAAACACGTTCTTTTGATGCTTTAAAAGGAATAACTATTTCGATGCGAACTAAAGAAGCTGCAAATGATTACCGTTATTTTCCTGAACCAGATTTACAACCGTTGTTTGTTGACCAAAAACAAATTGATGCTATAAAGTCTGAAATGCCAGCTTTACCGAGAGATTTGTTTTTAAAATATACTCAGAAATTAGGTTTATCTGAATACGATGCTACAATTTTGACAGACTCAAAATCAATTGCATTGTTTTATGAAAAATTAATTTCATTTACTAAAAATTACAAAGGTGCTGCCAATTGGTTAATGGGAGATATCAAATCTTATTTAAATCAAAATGGTATTGAAATTGAAAATTTCCCAATTACACCTGATAAAATAGCAGATTTAATCGCATTATTGGATGCTAATAAAGTTTCTTCAACAGTTGCATCTCAAAAGATTTTCCCTGAATTGATTCATCATCCAGAAAAAAATCCGTTGCAAATTGCAGAAGAATTAAATGTACTTCAAGATTCAAATGAAGATTCAATCAAAGGTTATATTTTAGAAGTAATTGAAAAAAATCCTTCTGAAGCTGAACGTTATAGAAATGGAGAAAAACAATTAGTCGGTTTCTTCATGGGACAATTAATGAAAATTTCACAAGGAAAGGCTGATCCGAAAGCCTCGAATGAGTTGATGAGAGAAATGTTGTCTTCGACAAGCTCAGACAACTCCACAAGCTCATACAACTAGACAAACTCAGATACTCGACATAGAAAATTAACTATGTTATTATTTGATAAAAAAATGAACATGAAAAACATAATTTATTTATCGCTCTTATTCATTGGAATTTTATATTCTTGTGGAAATTCTAATGGACCAATTGAAGATGACCCTGATACAGATTTAGTTGAAAATTTCAAAATACATGGGAAGATTGAAGGGGCTTCAAATTCGAAAATTTACTTAGAAGCTCTAAGCAATGAAGGAACTATTCCAGTTGCTGATTGTCAAACTGATTCAGAAGGAACATTTGAGATGCTCGGAAATGTTCCTGGAATGGGTATTTATCAATTAAGACTCGGTGAAGGAGAAGATAAGATTATTCCTGTAACCTTGTTACCAAAAGATAATCTTGAATTACAGACAACTTATTCTGATTATCAAACTACGCCTAAATTTACGGGGACAGAATGGGGAAAAACGCTTTCAACATACATGGAAATGTTTAACACTTTCGCTGCTGAACAACAAAAATTAGCAACTTTACAAGGACAGGTTTCAGAAGAAGAGTTAATGAAAAAATTCTATGCTTTAAAAAAACCTTTGGATGATTTTTGTTTACAAAGCATGTCTAAAAAACCTGATAACCCTGCCAATATTATTCTATCATCTTCATTAACACCTTCCATGGGATTTAAAGATTGGAATCCTGAAAATTTGGTTGTTTTAAAAAAAGTTGCAGCTGCTTTTACAAAAAGATATAAAGATTCTCCAATTGCGGCAACAATTTCCAATCAAATGTTTCAATTAGAATCAGCATATAATGAATTTTTAGAATTTAATTCTGGAAATAAATTAGCCCCCGAAATTGCCCTTAAAAATCCTGACGGTAAGGAAATTCGTTTATCCAGTCTGAAAGGAAAAGTAGTATTAATAGATTTTTGGGCTTCTTGGTGTGCCCCTTGCAGGAAAGAAATGCCAAATGTTGTAAAACTTTATAATCAATATAAAAGCAAAGGATTTACAATCTATTCTGTTTCTTTGGATAAAGACATAAAAGCTTGGAAAGAAGCAATTACAAAAGACGGAATGAGCTGGCCAAACCATGTAAGTGATTTAATGGGATGGGAATCTCAAATGCCAAAACTTTATGGTTTCCAAGGAATTCCATATACAGTATTAATAGATAAAGAAGGAAAAATTATGGGTACTGGACTGAGAGGCGAAAGTTTGGAACAAAAATTGAATGAAATTTTCAAAAATTAAAAACTATGAAATTATTTAATGTACTCATCATTTGCTTATTAACATATAGCGTATATAGTCAAAATCCTATCAAAGTTAAAATCAGTGGTCAAATATTCAATACAACTGTAGATTCAGTTCATATTTCACAATACTTTGGTTCACATTATATTGATTATTTAAGAGCTCCTTTAAAAAAGGATGGAAAAAATAATTTCACTTTTGAAATTTCTGGAAATTTACCAAATCCTGATTATTATGTCATTCGTTTTGGTTTCAACCATTTAAATATTATTTTAAGAAATGATTCTGATATAAAAATATATTGTGACGGAAAAAACATTAATGCTTTTTCAAATATTGTTGGCTCTGATGAAAGTAAAACTTTAAATGAATTTATTGCAACATTAACCAATTGGAATATAAAAAAAGACTCTGCTCAAATTAATATCAAACAACATCCAGAGCAAAAAGAAGCGATTGAACAGTCATTACAACGAGAATATTATAACTTTCAAAGTGCCCGACAACAATTGATTGCCAAAAATCCAAATTCTCCCGCCCTTATTCCAACTTTACAAACTTTTGATTTAGAAAAAGAATATACGATTTATGAAACAGTAGTAAATCAATTGGTTAAAGGTTTTGGAGATTCTCCAACAATCAAAGAAATTTATGCTAATTATCTTAAAATAAAAGCCCAAAAAGATGCCGCTAATATGTTCGCAACAGGAAAAGATGCTAAAGATGTAAAAGGGCTAAAACCAAATGGAAAAGAATTAAAATTATCTGATTTAAAAGGTCAAGTTGTATTATTAGATTTTTGGGCTTCATGGTGTGGTCCTTGTAGAAAAGAAAATCCAAATGTTGTCAATTTATATAACACCTATAAAAAAGACGGATTTACGGTATTAAGTGTTTCTCTAGATACCGATAAATTAAAATGGGAAGAAGCGATTCAACATGATGGCTTAGTTTGGCCGAACCATATCAGTGATTTAAAAGGATGGCAAAGTGAAATTTCAAAATCTTATCAAGTCACTGGAATTCCGTTTACAGTATTAATTGATAAAGATGGGAAAATTATTAAAACAAATTTAAGAGGTCCAGCTTTAGAAGAAGAATTAAAAAGAATATTTGGTCATTAAATGCCTGAAAAAATAGCTAAAAATATTTATTTTGCCTCTGATTTTCATTTAGGCGCTCCTTCTTACGAAAAAAGTTTAATTCGAGAGAAACAACTTGTAGCGTGGTTAACATACATTGAACCAAGTGCGAAAGAAATTTATTTGGTTGGAGATATTTTTGATTTTTGGTTTGAATACAAACATGCTATCCCTAAAGGATTTGTCAGATTGCAAGGTAAAATCGCTCAATTAACAGATTCAGGAATTCCGGTTCATGTTTTTACTGGTAACCACGATATGTGGATTTTTGACTATTTACCAAAAGAACTTGGAATCATTCTTCATAAAGAGCCTCTAAAAATAAACATTGGAAATAAAAAAATATACATTGGTCACGGTGACGGTTTAGGCCCTGGTGACCATACTTATAAATTTTTAAAACGTTTTTTTGCTAGTAAATTTTGTCAATGGGCATTTGCTCGTTTACATCCTAATTTTGGCATTTGGCTGGCTAATAAATCCTCCAAAAAAAGTCGAGCTGCTGGTGCAAAACAAGATGAAAAATTTTTAGGAGAAGAAAACGAATGGTTAGCTATATATTCAAAAGAAATTTTGAGAAAAGAGCATTTTGATTATTTCATTTTTGGACATCGCCATTTACCCTTGAAAATTGAAATTGGAACAAATTCAACTTATTACAATCTAGGAGAATGGTTAAATTTTAACACCTACTTAGTTCTTAATGATGGAAATGTATCCATGAAGAGCTGGAAGAATAATATAGAAAACGATTTTACAATATAAATCTTTTTTATTATTAAAATCATTTTGTAAAAACGCAAAAAATTTTATCTTTGTTTTATTAATTATTATTTTATATGAAAACAGGAACTGTAAAATTTTTCAATGAAACTAAAGGTTTTGGTTTTATTAAAGAAGCTGATACAAATCAAGAGTATTTTGTACACGTATCGGGTTTAGTTGATAAAATCAATGAAAATGATCAAGTTACATTTGAATTGAAAGAAGGTAAAAAAGGATTGAATGCTGTAAATGTGAAATTAGCTTAAGCTATTAAATATATATACATTAATTTTTTGAAGAAGCTTCACCGATTGAGTGAGGCTTTTTTCGTGAAAAACGGAAGTTAATTTTAAGCACCTTTTCTTTGGTCAAATAAACATAGAAGTTACCCCATTATAAAAAATCATTTCATTTAATTTTAATTTTGGCAATTCTTAAATAGAGATTTTTATCTATTTTTTTTTGAATAAACTTCTTTTGATTCATGTCATGATAATATAATTGAAAGTAAATTGCATCATTAACCCCATGTATTTTACGCTTTAAAGTATCATTATCAAATAAAACAACTTCATTTTTACCAATATATAAATTTTTAAACAGCATCTTTGATTCTATTAACCTCAGTTCGATTAATATTTTGCAATCAGATCGCCTATAAATAGGAAGTAAATCACTTTTTATAGGTGAAATGTACAAAATGCTTTTCAATTAAATTCGAAAAGCCTTCGTTGTGTCTTCTTGATTTAGCCCGCTAAAC
>JACOTM010000088.1 GCA_016178305.1 Flavobacteriia bacterium
AGTGATGGTGGACTGTACAAAACAACAAACGTTACACCTCAATCTTGGATTGATGCCAATAATGGATCTCCATGGCCCACTAATTGGTCAACCATCAGTGGAGGAATGAATATTACTTCATTTTATCGTTTATCAAGCTCTCGAAATTCAGCTGGAAGATTAGCCGCAGGAGCACAAGACAATGCAACTTTTTATTATGACGGAACGGGATGGAAAACCATTTTTGGTGGAGATGGCATGGATAATTATTTAGATCCAATAAACAATAACTTTGTAATTGGTGCATCTCAGTATGGAAATTTCTATATTTCAGACAATGGTGGAATTTCATCCAATGGTGTAAATGTGAATGTAAATTCTGAAAATGGTGAGTGGGTTTCTCCAATTATTGCCGATTATGAAAATCCAGGTACGCTCTATGTTGGTTTAACAAATGTCAACAAATCTATTGATGGAGGATATACTTGGGAAGCACTTTCCCCCTTGCCTTCGAATGGTATTTTTAACAATGAAATAAGTTCTTTAGCGTGTGCAAAAACAAATTCAAACATCCTTTATGTTACGCGTAGAATTCGTTTTGAATACAATTCCCCTTCAAGTATCTACAAAACAATAGATGGAGGAAATACTTGGACTGACATTACTTTAGGGCTTCCAGATTCCCTTTATTACACAAGTTCAATCGTTAGTTCAACCGATGAAAACACAATTTATATCACATTGGCTGGATTTGAAGTGAATCAAAAAGTTTATAAATCGAGTAACGGTGGTTTAACATGGGAAAACATTTCTTTCAATTTACCAAACATTCCTATAAATTGCATCAAAACAATCCCTACAAGCAATCAATTGATTATTGCAACTGACTTGGGTGTTTATATTTTTAATGAATTGTCAAGCACATGGATAAATGTCAGTAACGGTTTACCTAATGTAATTGTTTCAGACATTGAATTTAATGAAGCTTTAGATAAAATTTATATTGCTACATTTGGACGTGGGATATGGGAAAATAATCTTTCATCTTTCATTGATGGTCTTGTTGAATTAGAGAATACAAATGCTTCCATTGAATTATTCCCTACTCTAAATAATGGGACATTTACAATCAAACTAAGCGATGAAAAAGATATTCACGAAAAATTTGAATTAGAAATCGTGAATATCAATGGACAATGTATTTACACTTCTTTATTACAAGGACAAATGTTATACACACAATCAATTTCAATACCTGCTGGCATGTACTTTGTGAAATTAAAAAGTTCCAAAATAAAAGCCGTAAAAAGAATAATAATTGAGTAAATTATTTATTGCTCTTTTTTAGTTCTAACAGCCACGCAACAGCTTTCGCTTCATCATTAAAAGATCTAAAAGGTATTTTAGGTCTTTTAATTTGTACAAAAATATTAAAAATGAATTTTGTAATATGAGACTTTGTTACCACTGCACAAGCATGTAAAAAATCTTGACCGTGTATTTCAGCATAATCTCTACCTGATTTTTCCATTGAGCTCAATAAACTAATATCATAACACCAATACTGCTTTTCATTTTTGGATATTACATGCCTTAAATCAATTAAGTTTTTTGCATTTTCTAAATTTATGATTGTGGGCTTCAAATATTTACTTTTTAAAATATCATCTTCAAAGTAAAATTTTATAAATTCATTTTGTACACTTTCCATTATATTTTCAATTTAATTTGCATTTGAAAAAGATTCTATCAATTCCATATTATACGTGTCATCAACCTTTATATAAGCTAAAGTAGGAATAATTTTTGAACCATATTTCTGTTTTTCATAATCTGCAGAAAAACCTAAATATACAATTTTACGGTTTAATTCATTACTTCTTTTTATAATCTGAAACATCGCTTGTTTGTATAAATGATGTGAAGACAGATAATCATAATTTATTCCCATAATGAAAGGTGAATAATGATTCTTTCCCTTAAAACACCAAACTGAGCAAATAGTCTCTTGAGAATCTTTCAATTTAATATCAATAAATTCATAATTAGAACAATTTGATAATACCGTTGTTATTTTACTAGGATATTTAAAAAAATTAAAGGCAAAATTCGAATCTTTAACATTTTCAAACAATTCAAAATATTTTTCGGCTTCACTCTCTGTTAATTCATTCTTGATATTTACCTCAAACAAATCCTCATTTTTCAACACATATCGTTTAATATTCCGTCGATTATTACTTGAATTTATCAACCTTAAAAAATCTTCGTTGGATTCCCATTTTGGATTTTCAACCCTGTTTGAATTAGGCATTTTCACTCGTAAAAAACCTTCTTTTTCAAAAAGGGAATCAAACTTATTTCCTTCTTCAAAATCCCGAAAAATAATTGTCGTTGCTCCTATTAAAGTTTTTATTTCATCTGAGCATCTCACTAAAGCTTGAAACAAGTCGCCCACATTTTCATTTTCTTTCAAGTAAATAAAATTTCCCTCAGCAAATAAACTACCCATTGAAAGTGTCTTGGAACATAAATAATAAGGATCATTTTCAGAACGAATTTCTTCAATCTTCTTAGAAACATTTTCCATGGCCAACATATCGTCTTTATAGATTCCTCCTGTAAAAAATGTACTCAAAACAATTTCATCATGTTCATTTCGAATAATTACATAATGAAAACTCCAATTATGTTCTAATTTTTCATTTTTTGTAAAAATTTCCTCCATACAACACATCCCTTCGTATGAAAAATTTCCTCTATCATCGAACATTAAATCCCATTTTATTCGATCTATATCTCTAATAGAATTATACACTTCTGTTTTATAACCTGAATTTTGAGTAGTGTTATTAACAATAAAACCTTTCATTTCAAGATTAAAAACTTCAAAAACTTTTTCAATATGATCATTTTCTTCTTCTATTGCTTTTGGAAAATGAAATGCCAATACATCAACAAAATTTTTAATATTTTCTTTAGTAACATGCCTTGTTACAGTAAATCTTAATCCAGATTTATCATTTGGTACGGCTGGAAAAGTAGCTGTATTAACATAGTAACCCTCTTTTAAAATTCTATTAACAAAATTATGAGTCACTTTATTCAATCCACTTCCGATAAAATATATAGGTGAATTCGGTGCAGATAAATTAGGGAGATTATTCTTACACAACAAGTCATCCATATAAGAAGTTAAATCAAATAATTCATTTTGAAAATTATAAATATCATTCGATAAATGAATTTTAGCAGATGCAATTGCAGCACCAACACTTGCTGGAGTTAATGGATGTGAATAACTATGAGGTCCACCAAAAATATCTACCTTTCGATACATTTCTTCACTCGAAAAAACAGCTGTACCACCAACACAACCAAAACCTTTGGCCATTGTCGAAATCAAAACAATTCTCTCGCTGACTCCCAACTTATCAAAAACATAACCAGCTCCATTTTTCCCAGACCATCCCATTCCATGTGCATCATCAAAATAAAGGTGTAATTTAGGATATTTAATTAACAACTCTTGTAAACGAACAATGTCTGGAAAATCACCGTGCATCGAATACACTCCATCAGCCATGTACCACACTTTTTGATATTTATTTGATTCTTCTTTTAGAATCGTTTCTAGCATATCAAAATTAGAATGCCGAATCATTTTTATCTCTGTCCCTTGAAGCTTAGTATGTTTACATGGAAATTGAACACTGAAATGTACTTGTTGATCTAAAACAATTAAATCAGTAGGTTTAATAATCGTCGAAATTACGGATATATGTGCTGTTGAAGTTGAAGTATAACATAAAACTTTACTGTTATTAAAAATTATCCCCATTAACTCTTCTAACTCTCGAATATAAATTGGTCGCATAAATACTCTTCCCATCGAAAATTGCGTTCCATATTTCCGGAGTAAATCTATCGACCCTTTTATTAATTCTGGATGATTTTCAAGCCCTAAATAACCACAAGTACCAAAATTAATCAGCTCTTTACCATCAATTTCAAATTTTTTACCATCAAAATACTTTTCATTTGAATTAATATGTGTTAATCCTTTTTGTTTAGAAGACGAGAAAATAGTATCTACGACATCCAAATAATTTGTATGATTGATTTTAGCCATGATATTATTGTTATAACTAATTAATAAAAAAACATATAACAAGCTAACTTTTGAAAACAATAATCAACCTATATCCTTCAACATAATACAGAAATCAAGTGCTTAAACGTAAATAACAATACCAAATAATACGTAACTAAATAAAACAGTTCTCCATTGAAAAATATTTTTTAATTATTTTTTTTCAATTCGAATAAAATTATCACTACCTTTGCACCCTGAAATAAAAACTGTAAACTTTATTTTAAACAGTTAAATATTAATCACTTTCGAGATTTATAAAGTTACTCGAAATACAAGGTAAAAGCCAAAATGGCAGAAACAAAAATTACAGGGCAAGGAATTGCAGGTTTTGACTGGGATGCATTAGCATTAGACGGTTATTCATTGGTTCAACGTTCAGAGTATTCAGACCGTTACGAAAAAACTTTAACTTCTATCAATGAAAAAGAAGTAGTTGAAGGTACAGTGATCGCAATCACTAAAAGAGAAGTTGTAATCAACATTGGTTACAAATCTGAAGGAGTTGTTCCAGTAGGAGAATTCCGTTACAATCCAGAATTAAAAGTTGGAGACAAAGTTGACGTATTTGTAGAAGTTCAAGAAGATCGTTTCGGTCAATTGATTATTTCTCACAAAACTGCACGTATGCACAAAGCATGGATTCATGTAAACGATGTATTACGTACAGGAGAAATCATTACAGGATATGTTAAATGTCGTACAAAAGGTGGTCTTATCGTTGACGTATTTGGTATCGAAGCTTTCTTACCAGGTTCACAAATCGATGTTAAACCAATCCGTGACTACGATGTTTACGTTGGTAAAAACATGGAATTCAAAGTTGTTAAAATCAACCAAGAATTTAGAAATGTTGTTGTTTCTCACAAAGCGCTTATCGAAGCTGAGTTGGAAGAACAAAAGAAAACAATTATCTCTGGTTTAGAGAAAGGTCAAGTATTAGAAGGTACGGTTAAAAACATTACATCTTACGGTGTTTTCATCGATTTAGGTGGTGTTGACGGATTAATTCACATTACTGACTTATCTTGGGGACGTGTGAACCATCCAGATGAGATCTTAGAATTAGATCAAAAATTAAATGTTGTTATCTTAGATTTCGATGATGATAAAAAACGTATTGCTTTAGGATTAAAACAATTACAACCACATCCATGGGATGCTTTAAATGCTGATTTAAAAGTTGGTGATAAAGTTTCTGGTAAAGTTGTAGTGATGGCTGACTATGGTACTTTCGTTGAAATCGCTGCTGGGGTTGAAGGAGTAATTCACGTATCTGAAATGAGCTGGTCTCAACATTTACGTTCTGCACAAGATTTCATTTCTGTAGGAGATACAGTTGATGCAATCATCTTAACATTAGATCGTGAAGAGCGCAAAATGTCATTAGGTATTAAACAATTAATGCCAGATCCATGGGAAAACATCGAATCTAAATATACAGTTGCTTCAAAACACTTAGCTAAAGTTCGTAACTTTACAAACTTCGGTGTATTTGTTGAATTAGAAGAAGGTGTTGATGGATTAATCCACATTTCTGACCTTTCTTGGCAGAAAAAAATTAAACACCCTTCTGAGTTCTGCAAAGTTGGTGATGAAATGGATGTAGTTGTTTTAGAAATAGACAGAGAAAATCGTCGTATTTCTTTAGGACACAAACAATTAGAAGAGAATCCATGGGATGTATTTGAAACTATCTTCGGAGAAGGTTCAATTCACCAAGGAACTATCATTGAAAACAAAGACAAATCAGGAATCGTTGCTTTACCTTACGGGGTTGAGGGAATTTGTCCATCTAAACACTTACGTAAAGAAGATGGTTCAAATGCGAAAGTTGAAGAAACTTTAGATTTCAAAGTGATTGAATTCAATAAAGAAGCTAAGAAAATTGTTGTTTCTCATACTCGTCTTTTTGAAGAAGGAGATGATAAAGCACCAGTTTCTGCTAACAAAACAGCTTCTAGCAAAAAACCAGCTGGAAACAGTACAGCTCAAGCAGTTAAAAATTTAAATCAAAATACTGAGAAATCTACATTAGGTGATTTAGATGCTTTATCTGCATTGAAAGCTAAAATGGAAAAAGGAGAATAATATTTTCTTTTTGATATATTGAAAATGGGCTTCTATCGCTAGAAGCTCATTTTTTTTTGTATTATATTTACATCATGAAAACACAAATTGTTAAAAAAGAAAATCAATTAACCAGTAATTGGACTGGAGGAACAACGACTGAATTATTTATTTACCCAGAAAACACAAGTTTTTTAAATCGCGATTTTGACTTTCGAATTAGTTCTGCTACTATTGAAGTTGAAGAATCTACATTTACAATTTTTAATAACTTAAATCGTATTTTGATGATATTAGAAGGTCAATTGGAAATAAATCATATTGATCGATATTCGAAAACTTTAAACAAATTGGACATTGATGAATTTCATGGAGAATGGCCAACTACTGCAAAAGGAAAAGTAACGGACTTTAATTTGATTTTCAATGACAAAATGGAAGGAAACATTGATTCTTTGAAACTTCCCCAAAATGCTGAAATTGGTATAACGAATGAATTTAAATACAACTACAAAGCCATTTATCTACTTGAAGGGCATTTGCTAATTAATAATACCTCTGAAATATTCCCAAAAGACTTTGTTATTATTTCTGAACTAATTTCCCAAGAAGAAGCAACCATTAAAGCATTACAAAATTCATTGATCGTGGAAGTCAATGTGAAATACAAATTATAATTCATCAAATAACTTGGAAATAAAAATAAACTTATCCCAAAATAATAAATCGTTTCACAAAACAACATACTTTTTTGACTATTTGTCAGACTTTTAATTTTGGAATGATATTGGCTAAAGTTAAAGCATGAGTAAAAATAAAGTCACATTAACTTCGGTATTTAAAACGATAATATGGCCAAGAAGAAATATTATCGGAATTGGATTAATCTTAATAATCATCAGTAGATTAGCAAGTTTATATATTCCTTATTCAAGTCAATTATTACTAGACAAAGTCGTTCCTGATAAAGATTTTGATGCTTTATTATTTTTAATTGGTTCTGTTGTATTAGCCATTGCGATTCAAGCCGTGACTTCATTCTCATTAACTAAAATACTAAGTGTAGAAGCTCAGAATTTAATTTCTCAATTAAGAGTTCAAGTGCAAAGAAAAATCCTTTCCTTACCAGTAAGTTACTTCGACAATAATAAAAGTGGTGCTTTAGTTTCTCGAATAATGTCTGATGTAGAAGGTGTTAGAAATATTATCGGAACAGGATTGGTTCAATTAGTGGGTGGTACAATAACGGCAATTGTGTCATTAATATTACTGATTCGAATTAACCCATTAATGACAATTTCAACATTAGTACCAATTGGAATTTTTGCGTTCATCGCATTGAAAGCTTTTAAAAAAATACGCCCAATATTTAAAAAAAGAGGGCAATTAAACGCCGAAGTAACAGGACGATTAACAGAAACATTAAATGGAGTTAGGGTAATCAAAGGGTTTAATGCCGAAGAACAAGAAAACAAAATATTTGAACGCGGCACAGATGAAATATTTCAAAATGTAAAAGCAAGTTTAACATCCACTTCACTAATTACTAGTTCAGCTACATTTTTATTAGGTCTTGCTTCTGCAGGAATCATGGGTATTGGAGGCTATTTCATTATGAATAATCAAATGACGACAGGCCAATTTGTTTATTTCACTTTATTATTAGGATTTATGATTGCACCAATTGTTCAAATGAGTAATATAGGAAGTCAAATTACTGAAGCATTCGCTGGATTAGATAGAACACAAGAAATCATGAATATGATGCCTGAAGACAACTCTGAAGAGCGAAAAATTCAACTTGAAAAAATAAAAGGTGATATTATTTTTGATAACGTTTCTTTTGGTTATCAAGAATCAAAAGAAGTATTACATTCAATTAACTTCACGGCACCTGCAGGTTCTGTTACCGCCTTGGTAGGATCGTCAGGATCAGGAAAATCAACAATTGCTGGATTAGTTGCAACCTATTTAAACCCAAGTTCAGGAACAATCACGATTGATGGTAAAGACTTATCAAAAGTAGAATTAAGCAGTTATAGGAATCATTTAGGAGTCGTATTACAAGATGATTTTTTATTTCAAGGTACTATTCGTGAAAATATTTTATTCCCAAGACCAAACTCAACACAAGAAGAATTGGAATTTGCTGTAAAATCCGCGTATGTAAATGAATTTACAGATCGTTTTGAAGAAGGATTGGATACTGTCATTGGAGAACGAGGAGTCAAATTATCAGGAGGACAACGTCAACGAATTTCAATTGCAAGAGCAATATTAGCGAATCCTAGTATTTTCATTTTAGATGAAGCTACATCAAATTTAGATACTGAAAGCGAATCAATGATACAACAAAGTTTAAACGAATTAATGAAAGATCGAACAACTTTCGTTATTGCTCATCGATTAAGTACAATTCGCAAAGCTGATCAAATATTAGTCATCGAAAATGGACATATTGTAGAAAGAGGAAATCATGATGAATTGATAGCAATTGAAGGCAGATATTATGAACTATTTACCTATCAAAGTCGGATATAAAACTATCAAAACATTTTCAAACATGTCTTAACATTCTTTAACAAGCAAAGTGTACCAAACGATTTATCACTTTCGTTATATTCGCATATTGAAATTTTTTTAACAAACAATTAAAATACATTCAACATGAAAAGTAATCTTAAAAATGTAGGTTTAGGGCTTCTTGGTGGGATGTTACCTCTTGGAGCATATTTATTTTTTAACACAACAACAACAAATCTATCCGATTCAATTTTAGATGGCAACAAAAATAATTTAGGCCATTTCACCAATTTTGATGGAGCTCCTGGCTCATCTGAAAGTTTTGTCGAAGCATCTGAAAATTCTTTAAATTCTGTTGTTCACGTAACAACAAAAGTAGTCACAACAAACTTTCAGAGAGATATTTTCTCAGAATTTTTCTATGGCCCAGGTGCAGGTGGTCGAGAATTTAAACAATATGGGGCAGGATCAGGATCGGGCGTTATCGTTTCTTCAGAAGGATATATTGTCACAAATAACCACGTAATTGACAATGCCAGTGAAATAGAAGTAATCTTAAATGATAATTCAAAATATACGGCAAAAATTATCGGAACAGATCCTTCAACAGATATTGCCGTTTTAAAAATTGAAGGAGGAAAGTTCAAAGCAATGCCTATTGGAAATAGTGATAATGTAAGAGTTGGAGAATGGGTTTTAGCAGTTGGTAATCCTTTTAATTTAACTTCAACAGTAACAGCAGGAATAGTTTCAGCAAAAGCTAGAAACATTAATTTATTATCTGACAGAACGAATTCTAATGTTGTACCAATTGAGTCATTTATTCAAACAGATGCAGCTGTAAATCCAGGAAATAGCGGCGGAGCTTTAGTGAACACAAAAGGAGAATTAATCGGAATCAATACAGCTATTGCTTCTCAAACAGGAAGTTATTCAGGATACTCATTTGCTGTTCCAGTCAATTTAGTTCAAAAAGTAATCAGTGATATTATAGATTATGGAATTGTACAAAGAGCGTACTTAGGTGTTCAAATTGCGGATATAAATCAAGAGATCAAAGAAAAAAATAACTTACCAAACTTAAAAGGAGTTTTCTTATCAAAAGTTACTGAAGATGGAAGCGCAGATAAAGCGGGTCTAAAAATGGAGAAGAATCAATTAAAGACTTGATTTTAAGGAATGCTCAAGGAGAAACAAAATTAGTTACCAAAACCGAAGTTCAAAAAAATATGGCTTTAGGTGCAACTTTTATAGAAGTTTCGAGTAAAGAGAAAAAAGAATTATCAATCTCCAATGGAGTAAAAATAGAATCCTTAAGCGCTGGAAAATTAAAATCGATAGGATTACAGGAAGGAGATGTGATAGTTAAAGTAAATAATGAAGTCATTGAATCGGTTGAACAGTTGACAAATAAATTGAACAACCAAGGGAATCGAGGAGTATTGTTAGAAATTATTACGCAGAGTGGAATGCGCGAATACAAAGGGTTTGGGTTATAGTCTTGTAAAAGGCATGGTTTTTGAGGCTAAAGAAACTTCAAAAAATATCTAAAATTTATTTGGATTACACCGTTTTTTCGCCGTAACTTTGTAACGATTTTCCAATTATATATTAAAAAACCAGGAGGACAAGAAGAGAATGAGACAGCTTAAAATTACGAAGTCGATTACCAATCGTGAAAGTCAATCACTTGACAAGTACTTACAAGATATTGGTAAAGAGGAGTTAATCACAGCAGAGGAAGAAGTTGAGCTGGCTAGAAAGATTAGAAACGGAGACCAAAGAGCATTAGAGAAGTTAACTCGTGCAAATTTACGTTTCGTAGTCTCTGTAGCTAAACAATATCAGAATCAAGGTTTAACCCTTCCTGATTTGATTAATGAAGGAAATTTGGGACTAATTAAAGCAGCACAGAAATTTGATGAAACTCGTGGATTCAAGTTTATTTCTTATGCGGTATGGTGGATTCGTCAATCTATCTTACAAGCTTTAGCGGAACAGGCGCGTATTGTTCGTTTACCCTTGAATCAAGTTGGTTCATTGAATAAAATTAACAAAGCGTTTTCTAGATTGGAACAAGAATTCGAAAGACCCCCATCAGCTGAAGAGTTAGCTGAGGCTTTGGAAGTTCCTGAAGATAAAATTAAAGAAAGTTTAAGTGTTTCTGGTCGTCACGTATCAATGGATGCTCCCCTATCTTCTGCTGAGGATGGTGGAACTTTAATGGACGTTATGGCTAACATGGATTCTCCAAAAGCAGATCATGTTTTAATGGCCGAATCGTTGCAAAGAGAAATCGAACGTTCTTTAAGTACATTAACAGATAAAGAAAGAGAAATCATCCGTTTATTCTTCGGAATTGGAATGAATCATGGCTTAACATTAGAAGAAATTGGTGCAAAATTTAATTTAACACGAGAACGTGTTAGACAAATTAAAGAAAAAGCAATTCGCAGATTAAGACATACATCTCGAAACAAATTATTAAAGGCTTATTTAGGATAAGATTTAAAAGGCTGTCGGCGAAAGTTGACAGCCTTTTTTGCTTTTATCTTTTAATATATTACACAATTTATTAACATCAAAAAAAAACAAATGGCAACGGATTTAGGTTACGAAACAGTACTAAAATCGCATGTTGAAAGAGAACGTGCTGCAGTAAAACTTTCTAGTAAAGTTGGTGAACTTTTATATGACAAAGGAATTGAATTAGTTTTATTCCGTAATCATTTAACTGACATTACTATTTCTGAAATTTTAAATTTACATGAATATGCTGGTAAAGTAGTAAATAAACCAATCGATGTTTTTACAACTTCTGAATTAGCTGAAGAAATTTTAAATTTAAATTTTGCTCCTGCAAAAATCGATATCGGAAAATTAGCAAGTGAATGGGTTGCCGAAAAAGAAAACTTCTCTTCTAAAGCTAATTTCTTATTACACAAATTAGAAAACATTGGAAATTCTGCTGATGATAGCTTAGAGCCTAGAGATGTTGTTTTGTATGGTTTTGGACGTATCGGACGTTTAGCTGCTCGTGAATTAATCAAACAAGCAGGAAAAGGTCAACAATTACGTTTACGTGCAATAGTTACGAGAGGTAATTCTGATGCAGAAATCATCAAAAGAGCGGCTTTATTAAGAAATGACTCTGTTCATGGTGCATTTAAAGGTACGGTTCAAGAAGATTTAGAAAATAAAACAATCGTAATCAATGGTCAAGTTGTAACCTTAATTGATGCGAAAAATCCTGAAGATATCGATTATACCGCTTACGGAATTAATAATGCTTTAGTAATTGACAATACTGGTGTTTTCACAAACCGTGAAGCCCTATCTCGTCATTTACAAGCAAAAGGAGTTAATAAAGTAATCTTAACGGCACCTGGAAAAGAAATTCCAAATATCGTTTACGGAATCAATCAAGGCGAAATTGATGTAGAAAAAGAAAATATTTTTTCAGCTGCTTCGTGCACAACAAATGCAATTTCACCTATATTAAAAGTTGTCAATGATAAATTGGGCGTTGTTAAAGGACATATAGAAACGGTTCATGCTTACACGAATGACCAAAATTTGTTAGACAATATGCATAAATCCTCTCGAAGAGGTCGTTCAGCAGCTATCAACATGGTTATTACTTCAACAGGAGCTGGTGCTGCAGTAACAAAAGTTATTCCTCATTTGAAAGATAAATTAACGGCAAATGCTGTTCGTGTACCTACTCCAAATGGTTCTTTAGCAATATTAAGTTTACAGTTAGAAAAGAAAACATCTGTTGATGAAATCAATGCTATTGTTAAACATGCTGCATTAAATGGAGATCTTGTAAATCAAATTTATTATTCATTTGATCCTGAATTAGTTTCTTCAGATATTATTGGAAACACTTGTTGTTCGGTTTACGATTCAAAAGCAACAATTGTTTCTCCAGATGGTGAGAATGTTGTATTATATGCTTGGTATGATAATGAATTTGGATATACGAAACAAGTTATTCGTTTAGCAAAACACGTTGCAAAAGTAAGAAGAGCAATTTACTATTAATAGAAATATTTAGAAAACGAAAAGCGAGTTTGATTTTTTAAACTCGCTTTTTTATTGAATCAAGATTCTTTTTGTGATGCTGACTTGATTGGATTTTATAGATACCAAAACAATTTGTGTACTCAATGATGATAAGTCAATTTGACCAACTTTCAAATCTGAAAAACAGTAAATTTGATTTCCTAAAACATCTGTAATTTCAACTTGATATTCCTTATCTAAATTCAAATTAATAATTCCTGTGGACGGATTTGGGTAAATAGAAATATTAGATTCCAATTCATTTATTCCTAAATTATTCAGATACATAACTCCTACTCCATCCAAATCAAACCCACCCGAAGCAAAAGCTGTTGGGTAACAATCATTGATAATATTTCCTTCTGAATCATGGCTTGAAATTTCAGAAATACTCCCAATAACATCAATAATACGTATGTGACTTATATGATTAATATCTATATTAGCGCTATCTGAAAGTTCTTGTAAATCAAAAGGTGTCCCATATCCTACTCTATATTTCCCAGCTAAATTATTAACTTTCTCGCAATTAGCATAGGAAAAAGGCCCAACTTGTGTCGAATACGGGTATAAACTTGAATTCAAAAAACGAACAAAATGTTGTCCATCTGAACTGACTTCTACAAATGCTAATTCCAAATAATTATCTGCAAAACCATTTTCAAAAATTACAAAATCAGGACCTAAACCATTAAAAATGGTTGATCCAAAAGTTAAGGTTGCAATACCTGAATCTCCTAAAGAAATACAATTTGTAGCATTTCCTTCTGCTTGACCTAAAGCTTCTGATGGCGAACCAAAAGTAACTTTATTTGAGTTTTGAATTGTTATTGATTTATCATTTATATCTAAATATCCGCGCACAATTTCCACATTTGTAGCCCAAGAGACGATGCAACTTGAATCTTTGTAAATAGCAGTACTTCCAAATTGTCCAGGAACAGGAGCATATTGAGAAAAACTCAAAAATGAAAATAAAACAAAAAATAAAAAAAGAAAGTTATTCATAAAATAAAATATTATTAGGATTTAAACCAACATGGTAACTTGTTTCGTAAATCCCTGAACCTGAAAATACACGAACATACCCCGTATTTGTAAAACTCATAGCATCTAAACAATATATCTTGTTATTAGAACTGCGATATACAACTCCATATAAAGTTGTGATATTTGAGGTAGAAATAAAATTATTAATTTCAATAGCTTCATTTTCAGTATTAAACAAAGCTATATTACTTGTTGAATTTGAATAATTGTAAAAATTTATTAAAAATTTATTACCCATTTTTTCAATACCAGAAGCATCAAATGAAAAGTTTTGAGCTACTTGATCTGTTTGTGTGTTAATTCGAACCATCCTCGAAGGAATTGTTGAATAATTACCACGTGTAATTACATATATATCCCCCTGATTATCTACTTTAACTGAGCCTGGATTTTTTCCAACTGTTATTTTGTATAGTTCTTGTAAATTCGACAATCCAATTACTGAAACCGTAGAATCGACATTTGGAGAATTTAATCCTCCAGAATTTGCAACATACAATTTATTATTTGAAATTGCCATTTGTTCTGGATTATCTCCTACTTTTATTCGCTGTGTAATTGTCAAGGAGGCAGTATCAAGTACATCTACATACCCATCATAGCAAGTTACAAAAGCATTTGAACCATTAAAAGTAATATAACGAGGCTGCTTAGAAGTATTCCCGTTTAACATTGAAATTTGTTTAATAGATTTCCCTGTATTTTTATCCAAAACTTCAAGCGTACTCGAAACATTGACAACAATATAAATTTTACTTCCATATTGCGCGATATCATTCCCTGTATCACCCAAATTTCTTGAATTTTTAGTCGTAAAGAAATCATTATCAATTGTGTTATTACTTAAATCTATCCAAGATAAAGTCGCATTATTTTGTTGAAATAATCCTTCACATAAAACCAACATACCATTTTTAAGTCCACTTATCGCTGTAGAATCTGGAGTTTCAACTTTATGTTTTTTACAACTAACTGCCAAAAAAACAATAATAAAAAGCTTAATGTAACGCATAATTTAAAGATATTAAAAAACTTCTTCCGGGCATAACATAGTATTTTACAAATGCATAACTGGAATTAAAACAATTTTTAATGTTGAATTGAATTCGAAATTCATGATTGTTAACTTGCTTCACTTTTGAATATATACCAAAATCAAAAAGAGCAAAACCATCAATAATATTTGAAGAAATATTTTCATTCATTGCATATTTCATCGATGAACAATAGCTTGAAAAAATCATCCCTGAATTTTTATAATTTACCGTCAAACTTCCATTTCCAGTATGTTTCGGTATATATGCAACTTGATTTTTATATGTCGGAGAAAATTTATCTGAATAATCTAAAGATTGTTGAAAGGTGTAATTCCCATTCATTTCTAATGAAAAATTTCGGTTCAGTTTATACTGAATATCCATCCTTATTTCAAGTCCACGTGTATGAACTTCACCAATATTTTGCATTGACCAAACGAATAAATTTTTGGTTGGAATTGCTAATATTTGATTTTTCACATAACTAAAATAACTATTTGTTGTTATTTTCAATTTTAACATTTTATCAATTGGTTGAAAATTAACTCCAAAAGAATATTGGTTTGCATCTTCAGGTTTTAATTTAACATTACCTATTCCATTATAATACAATTCATTAAATGTAGGAATTCGAAATGAATTTTTATACCAACCTGTGAATTTAACATTCCATTTCCAAAATTCCTGATTTTCAATTAACAAAAATGGATTGTAACGGGAAACATTTGACGCTCTTTCCCCTAAATTATTATTTTCTTGAATGAATTGTCCTGATATTTGAAATTCTGCTTTTAATTTTGAGAAGTTTGTATTTCCTCCAATGATAAATGTCGTATGATTTCTGTTTGGTTCAGCATTTTTCGAATCAATAAACTCAAGTTGACTAAATTTAGTATCAATTCCTCCAAATAAAATAGAATGAATTCCTAATCTTCTATAAGCTGAAATTCCGGAATGAATTGTTTGACTATAATATCTCATCGAAATTCCTCCCGAATTATTTAAAAAAGTTGGATCAATATAATGAGTTTTATCATCTTGATAACCAGAAAATATGCGAATATTTAATAATCTAATTTTTGAATTAAAATTAAAATTAAGGCTATTTGAAGCAGAAATCAAACGTTGATCTGTAAAAGGATTGTATAAAATTACAGAACCTGGTAATCCTTGATTGGCACCAAAATTTTTATATATAACTCTAAAAGTTGTTTTTTTAGACAAATAAAAGCCAAAATTAAATCCTGAATACCAATCTTTTAAATCATTATTCGAACGAATACCTGAAACAATATTATTACCATTCAAATATGAATAAGGATATTTTCCATTTGCTTGACGGTATTTTCCAAAGGCGCTGATAAAAAATTTTGGGTGGTTCTTTTTAATTGCTAAATAATTATCTATTTCTCCAAAAGAACCATATTTAGAGTTAAATCGAACTTGAAGTCTATTGGTGTCAAATGAATTTTCAAACGTTAATATCGTGAGAATACTACCTGAAACATACGCGGATGCTGGTAACAAATAATTTGACCTACCTCCAGTATTAAGTGAAATTGAATTTATATTATCTGTTTGAATATTAGCTAAATTAATTTGTCCGCTTTGTGTATTATTTACCAAAAAACCATCGATAACAACATTCGTATGTTGAGCCCCAAGTCCACGAACAGAAATAGTTTTCATTCCTCCTAAACCACCATAGCTTTTTAATGTAGAACCACTTAGTTTCTGAAGAATTGCTCCAACATCTTGAGGTTGATATTTTAGTATTTCTAATCTCGTAAAATCTTGAGAAATATTATCATTAGTTGATTTAACAATATGCGTAATTGTAACCTGCTCTAATTCACTTACTGTAGCAAGGGGTTTAATTGTGTCTTGACTTAACACTTTCCAATGAAAAGCAATAACAATTAAACCACAAACTATCAGTTTATTAAACATTTAAAAACTATTATTTCGATATTTTTTGGGTAAAAACACCCTTCTCATTTTGAATAGTTACAAAATAAATTCCTGATGGAAAATCAGTAGTATTAATTTGAACATATTGGTTATATTGTGTACTTGTCATTTCTTTACCTGTTAAATCAGTAATTGAAACATCACCACTTTCTCCATTGATAATCAATTCATTTTGAAATGGATTAGGATATACCTTTACATTAGACAAAGTATTTTCATTTAATCCTAAATTTTTGTAAATACTTAAATTGTCTATTGCGAAATAAGTTGGTGTAAGAATTCCCCAATCTCCCATATCAGAAGATTCAAATTTAAATGACAAAGCATAAACTGTCTCAGTAATTGAAGATAAATCAACCGTTTCCCATGTATTTACTATATAATCTTGCGAGCTATCCGAAAAGCGATAATCAGCTAAATAAAACAAGACAGAATCAATAATATCACCATTTTCGGCATGTGCATACGTCCATACACGGAAAAAGTCTTCACCATTTGTTCCATCGTTAACACCACTTGCATTCAATGAATCTCCAAATTTTTTCGCAAAAGAATCGCCATCACGCATAGATAAAGCGGCGTATGTCGTATTTGTAATTTTAAATGAATTTAAGATAACGCCTTGACCTGCAAATTGAATTGTACCTTCAGGGTAATAAACACCGTAATTATTAGAATTATATCCAGAAGCTGTAATTGCACTGTTTGCATTCATATATCCAGCTGTGGAATCATCTTGCATATTCGAAACAGAAAAACCATTATTATAGCCTCCCCAATCTGTAAAATATGTGTTTGTAAACACAACTCCATTTTCATAAAAACCACCTGAGCCATTTGACCCATCGTCGTAAGTGTTGGAATCTAATAATACATTTTCAAACCCAATAGTCTGTTGAGCAGAAAGTGACATAGAAATACCAAATACCATTACTGAAAAGTAATTTTTTTTCATAATACTTTAATAAAATTAATAAATAAAAAATGAAGAATTCAAATCAAGATTATCCAAACTTACGCCTAGGATTTGCAAGAATTGTGTCCAACTTTAATCTGAAGCCTTCAAACATATATCCTTTTGGCAGGTATTCTGACTCTTACCAACTCGACTTCGCCTTCCCGCCCTTCTATTCATAAGAAACAGTGACATTTTGAAATCGATTTTACGGTAAACACAGCTGCAGACACAGTTCCTGAATTTTACAGGATTCCCTTTTATTCCACGAATGGCACCAAAAATCTGTTGCAAAGATACTGTTTTTTTCTTATTGACGAATTGAAGGATAAAGAGATCTGTTTTTCAAAATGATTTTAGGTTAAATAAAAAATTATCAAAATTTATTATGACTTTCAACTTTTAATTCTACCAGACACAAAATTCTTTAAGTTTATAAAATTATGAAGTTTCAAAGAAGCTAAAAAAGAGTCTATTAATCCAGAAAACAGATACTTTAAAGCAAAAAATCAATAAAATATGTTTCTCAAATAATTGCAAGAAATACCAAATACCATTACTGAAAAGT